>NZ_QSBK01000008.1:309-111841 GCF_003465685.1 Collinsella sp. AF04-24 | reverse complement strand
GCGGGGGCTCCTGTCGTTTCCGTGCCCCTGGATTGGGTCATAGTGTCTGTCGTGGCCGGGGGAGTAAGTCTTCCGTTCTTTTCACTAATCGATCGATTCGTCCCAGGAGGCTCGAACCCGAGGGGGAGCGAGCGTTTTGGGGCGTGGCTGTGGCGTTGTTTGCCGCGAATGTCCGCTTTGGGCGTATCATCGTGGACATCCCGCAAAACCTCGTTGCAAGGGAGTCGCACCCCATGGCTACAGAAAAGTCCTCTTCGCGCCCATGGATGTCCGATGCCGCGATTTATCAAATCTACCCGCGCTCGTTTAAGGATTCGACTGGTTCGGGTCTGGGCGATATCGCGGGCATTACCCAGCAGATGGACTATCTTGAGCGGCTGGGTATCGAGGCCATCTGGCTGAGCCCGTTTTACCCATCGCCTCTCGTCGATGGCGGCTATGATGTGGCGGACTACTGCGATGTCGACCCACGTCTCGGCTCGCTTGACGACTTCGATGACATGATCGCCGCGGCTCATGCGCACGGCATCAAGGTCATCGTCGACATCGTGCCCAACCATTCGTCCAACCAGCACCCCTGGTTCAAAGCCGCTCTTGCCGCCGGCCCCGGATCGCCCGAGCGCGCCCGTTATATCTTCCGCGATGGTCGCGGCGAGCACGGCGAGCTGCCTCCCACCAATTGGAATGCCAACTTTGGTGGCCCCGCCTGGACGCGCGCCGCGGACGGTCAGTGGTATCTGCACATGTTTACGCCCGAGCAGCCGGACTTTGACTGGTCATGCCCCGAGGTTCACGCGTTCTTTTGCGACGTCCTGGCGTTTTGGAGCGATCGAGGCGTCGATGGCTTTCGCATTGATGTGGCGCACGGTCTCGCCAAGGATCTCGACCGCGATGACCTCGACCGGTGGCATCTCGCCGAGGGCGATGACATGGTTGACGACGGCACCCATCCGCTGTGGGACCGCAACGAGGTCCATGAGATCTATCGCGAGTGGCGCCGCGTGTTCGACCGCTATAATCCGCCGCGCAGCGCCGTTGCCGAGGCATGGGTGCTGCCCGAGCGCCAGTATCTCTACGCGCGTCCCAGCGAGCTTGGCCAGACATTCAACTTTGAGTTTGCCAAGGCCACTTGGACCTATGATGACATGCACGCTGCAATCGAGGAGGGCTTGAAGGCGGCTATCGAATCCAATTCTGCCTCGACCTGGGTACTCTCCAACCACGACGTGCCGCGCGTGGCGACGCGCTATGCCCTGCCGCAAATCAAGGCGACGCGCTACCACCAGATTGCGCTCGACTGGCTCTTACGCGACGGGTCGTCTTATGACGAGGACCGTGAACTCGGTGAGCGCCGCGCGCGGGCGGCCCTTTTGCTTGAGCTGGCGCTTCCGGGCTCGGCATACGTGTATCAGGGTGAGGAGCTCGGCCTTTTTGAGGTGGCTGACATTCCGTGGGCTGCACTCGAAGATCCTACTGCGACCAATACGCACGGACCGAAGCGCGAGAAGGGGCGCGACGGCTGCCGTGTGCCCCTGCCGTGGGTGGCGGCGGACGATCCCGCGCGGGGCGGATCGTTTGGGTTTTCGCCGGCGGACGCCGATGCGGCGCCCCATCTGCCGCAGCCTGCATGGTTTTCCGATTACGCTGCCGATAGGGAAGAAGCGGACCCGACATCGATGCTTGTGCTCTATCGTGACGCCCTTTGGCTGCGGCGCAAGCTGCGCGGGTGCGCCAACGATCTTGCGTGGCTCGATCTTGACGGGCGCACCGGTCTTGCGGATGGCGCCGAGGGCGCTGAGGGCGGCGTCATCGCCTATCGCCGCGACAACGGCTGGGCGTGTGTGACGAACTTCGGTGCAGCACCCGTGGAGCTGCCGGCGGGCAGGGTCCTGCTCACCTCATCACCGCTCGCAGACGGCAGGCTCGTGCAGGACAGCTCTGCCTGGATCATGCTCGCTGAGTTGTAGGGGCCTCTTGCGGCGAGTTTGCGTTTGCCTGCGCCTTCCGTGGTGTCTGATGCCTTCATGAGGCTCGCGAGGGCGTCGCGAAACTTTTCAAAAAAAGTTCTTGCATAGGATGCGGGCATCACGTAAGATTAATCCTCGTAAGCGGACATGGCTCAGTTGGTAGAGCACAACCTTGCCAAGGTTGGGGTCGCGGGTTCGAGCCCCGTTGTCCGCTCCATTTGGGCGTTTAGCTCAGGGGGAGAGCGCTTCCCTGACACGGAAGAGGTCAGAAGTTCAAATCTTCTAACGCCCACCAAATGTTCGCAGCTCAGAGGCTTAGCCTCTGAGCTGTTTTGTTTTGGTCGCCAAATACGTCACCAAATTTCGAGTTTTTGATCTTCCGGGATGCTTCTCAGCAGTCATCCGAGGAAACTCTCATCTTCTCCGTTTGCATACACATATCTTTCAAGGATTCGTGCCGCGGTTGCATGAGGCTCGGCAAGGCACGACCGCAACATGTTGGTCAAGCATAATCTTTTGGATTCTTTTGGCGTGAGCGGCTTGGTTTTGGTAGGATTTGTCAGCGGCTTGACTAAGGGGGTTTTATAACTGCCATGCAGGTAGCCGTGTTGGTAACGTTTTACCGACTTGTCAAATACCCCTCATTTTTAATGCGTCTGCAAAATGACCAATTGCTTTGACCTGCTGAAACACTATATGTTGTGTTTGACCTAAAAAAATAATACAGGATATAGATGCCTCTTTGTCGTATGATAGATGGCGGACAGAGAACGAAGACCTTAACTGCCTCTTTTGAACGTGTCCTTGAACCGTTTGATCGGCTCCTGGGAATGTCCGCATGGAGGCTTATGGTTTATCGAAAACACAGATTGCGCGACGGCGCCGCAAGGCAGGGGCAGGCCCTGCCGGGCATCGTTTGGCTCTGAAGCGCAATGAGGCTACGACGCGAAAGAGGCAAGAGGATGAAGATCATCAAGCGCAGCGGCACCGAGGTTGTCTTTGACATCGATAAGATCGTCAATGCCATCCGCGCCGCAAACTTGGAGGTCGAGGAGAGCTCTCGTCTTACCGACCGCCAGGTGGTTTATGCGGCGCAAAACGTCGCCGAGGCATGCGAGAACGCGGGCCACACCGTTTCGGTCGAGGAGATCCAGGATTTGGTCGAGGACGAGATCATGCGTCTCGACTGCTACGAGGTCGCCCGCCACTACATCATCTATCGCTATGTTCAGAGCCTGAAGCGCCAGAAGAACACGACCGACGACAAGATTCTGTCGCTGATCGAGTGCAATAACGAAGAGGTCAAGCAGGAGAACTCTAACAAGAACCCGACCGTCAATTCCGTCCAGCGCGACTATATGGCCGGCGAGATTTCAAAGGATCTGACTCAGCGTGTGCTGCTGCCCCAGGAGATCGTGGATGCCCACAATGAGGGCCTGATCCACTTCCACGATTCCGACTACTTTGCCCAGCACATGCATAACTGCGACCTGGTGAACCTGGAGGACATGCTCCAGAACGGCACCGTTATCTCGGGCACGCTGATCGAGAAGCCGCACAGCTTCTCGACTGCCTGCAACATCGCGACGCAGATTATCGCCCAGGTTGCTTCCTCCCAGTACGGCGGCCAGTCTATTTCACTGACCCATCTCGCCCCCTTTGTCGAGGTGAGCCGTCAAAAGATTCGCGGCGAGGTTGCCCGCGAGCTCGAGGAGCTCGGCGTTTCCGCATCTCCCGAAAAGGTCCGCGAGGTTGTTGAGGACCGCCTGCGTGACGAGATCCGTCGCGGCGTCCAGACGATTCAGTATCAGGTCGTGACCCTTATGACCACGAATGGCCAGGCGCCGTTCGTGACGGTCTTTATGTATCTCAATGAGGCCCGTACGCCCCAGGAGAAGCACGACCTTGCCATGATTGTGGAGGAGACGCTTCGTCAGCGCTATGAGGGCGTTAAGAACGAAGCCGGCGTGTGGATCACCCCGGCATTCCCCAAGCTCATCTACGTGCTCGAGGACGATAACATTCGCGAGGATTCGCCGTACTTCTATCTGACCAAGCTCGCCGCCAAGTGCACCGCCAAGCGCATGGTGCCCGACTACATCTCCGAGAAGAAGATGCGCGAGCTCAAGCTGTCTAAGGGCGAGACTGCCGGCAACGGCGATTGCTACACCTGCATGGGTTGCCGCAGTTTCCTGACGCCCGACCGTTCGGGCAACGGCTTTAACAATGTCGCCAACGCGCTGAACTATGACCCGACCAAGCCTAAGTACTACGGTCGCTTTAACCAGGGTGTTGTGACCATCAACCTGCCCGATGTCGCGCTGAGCTCGCACCAGGACATGGATAAGTTCTGGAAGATCTTCGACGAGCGCCTTGAGCTGTGCCATCGTGCCCTGCTGTGCCGTCATGAGCGCCTGATGGGCACGCTTTCGGATGCCGCGCCGATTCTTTGGCAGTACGGCGCCCTGGCGCGTCTGAAGAAGGGCGAGACGATCGACAAGCTGCTCGTGGGCGGCTATTCCACCATCAGCCTGGGCTATGCCGGCCTGTATGAGTGCGTCAAGTACATGACGGGTCACAGCCACACCGAGAAGGAGGGCACGCCGTTCGCCATGGCCGTCATGCAGCGCATGAACGACAAGTGCGCGGAGTGGAAGGCCGAAAGTGATATCGATTTCTCGCTGTACGGTACGCCGTTGGAGTCGACGACCTACAAGTTCGCCAAGTGCCTGCAGCGTCGTTTTGGCATTATCCCGGGCGTGACGGACAAGGGCTACATTACTAACAGCTATCACGTCCATGTGTCCGAGGAGATCGATGCCTTCGACAAACTTAAGTTTGAAGGCATGTTCCAGCAGCTTTCGCCGGGCGGTGCTATCTCCTACGTTGAGGTTCCCAACATGCAGGACAACCTCAAGGCTGTCATTCGCGTGATGCAGTACATCTACGACAACATCATGTACGCCGAGCTCAACACTAAGAGCGATTACTGCCAGGTGTGCGGCTACGATGGCGAGATCAAGATTGTCGAGGATGACGGCAAGCTGGTGTGGGAGTGCCCCAGCTGCGGCAACCGCGACCAGGAGAAGATGAACGTCGCTCGTCGTACGTGCGGCTACATCGGTACCCAGTTCTGGAACCAGGGTCGAACCGAGGAGATCCGCGACCGCGTGCTGCATCTCTAATAACCATCCCAGGCCGCCCCGTAGCGAGGCCCCGGACCTTTACTCGCTATTTCGGACAGTCCTGGCTCACGACGGAGGCGCCACTGGCGCCTCCTGTTCGTGCGGAACTCATATCGAGCAAAGGTCCGGGGCCTCGCTACGGGGCGGCCAAGTTGATGTAGCTGAGATGCAGCACGCAGCCTGCTCGCTCCTCGAAGTTCTTAGCGGAAATGAGTTGACTTGCAACAACGCTTTGCTTGCGATGGCGGTTGAGCCGCAACCCAGTTTTTATTAGACCTCGAACCCTATACTCGATGTTCGCTTCGTTCATTGAGTTACCCTTTGCATGAGGCCGGGACATATCGTCCCGCCCGCAGTTTCGCAGGCCGAAGGCCGAGAATGTTTGAGGACGGGATGATATGTCCCGGCCTCCCGGGAGAGTTACCTATGAACTACGCGAACATTAAGTATTTCGACATTGCTGATGGAGAAGGCGTCCGCACTTCTCTGTTTGTGAGCGGGTGCCGTCGTGGCTGCAAGAATTGCTTTAACTCCGTCGCGTGGGACTTTGCCGCGGGCGAGCCGTTTGATCGTGCCGTCGAGGACAAGATTATCGAGAGCCTCGATCATCCCTTTATTGACGGCCTGACGATTCTGGGCGGCGAGCCTATGGAGCCCGAGAATCAAGCGGGACTCGTTGATTTTGTCGAGCGTGTTCGCGCGGCCTATCCAGCGGGGTCGGGGAAGACTATTTGGTGCTTCACCGGCGATGTGCTCGAGGAGCTTATGCCGGGAGGCCGCCACCATACCGAGGTCACGGACCGTATCCTTGCCTGCCTCGACATGTTGGTGGATGGCCCGTTTGTTCAGGATCTGTATGATATCTCATTGCGTTTTAGGGGCTCGAGTAACCAGCGCGTGATCGATATGAACGCTACGCGCGCCCGTGCTGAGCGCGAGGGCGTTGCGCTTTGTGATGCGGTTGAACTTTGGCGTGATGATCCGGTCTATTCGACCCATACTATGTAGCTTGTGGTCGATGCCGGAGGGCGTGGTACCATAGCGCGAACGTGAAATCGGAAAAGTGAGGCCCAGATGGTCGATCAGGAAAAAGTCGAGGCCGCCATTAAGCTATTGCTTGAGGGCATAGGCGAGGACCCAACTCGTGAGGGCCTGTTGGAGACCCCGGCGCGCGTTGCCCGTATGTATGGTGAGATCGCCGGCGGCATGGACCAGAGTGCCGAGGAGCACCTGTCCAAAACCTTTGCCGTCGCTTCGAACGATTTGGTTATCGAGCGCGACATTACGTTCTACTCGCTGTGCGAACATCATCTGCTGCCGTTTTATGGCAAGGCCGCCATTGGTTATATCCCTAACGGTCGGGTGGCTGGGCTTTCCAAGCTCGCCCGCACGGTTGAGGTTTATGCCCGCCGTCTTCAGCTGCAGGAGCAACTGTGCACACAGGTTGCCGATGCCCTCATGGATTATCTCGCTCCCCAGGGAGCGATTGTGTTGATGGAGGCCGAGCATATGTGCATGACGATGCGTGGCGTGCAAAAGCCCGGCACCAAGACCGTGACGCTTGCTCGCCGCGGCGTCTTTGAGACCGATCCCGCGCTCGAGGAGCGTTTCTTTAGGATGCTGGGCCGCTAACCATGAGAGTCGTCAACGACTTTACATCGAAGACCGATGAGGGGACGTCGCGTCGCGGCTTTATGGCTTCGGGCCTGGCCCCCTTTGGTGCCATGCCTCGCATTGATTACATTTGTGCCAACGGGCTGTTCCGGCGGCACCTGGGCAACATCGTACAGTTGGAATCGGGGCGCATCTTCTGCCGCCACGGTATTGACCATCTGCTCGATGTCGCTCGCATTATGTGGATCAAGAATCTCGAGGAGCAGCTCGAATTTGACCGCGAGGTCATCTACGCCACGGCACTTCTTCACGATATCGGCAAAGATGAACAGTATGAATCGGGTATATCCCATGATGTTGCAAGCGAACGCGTCGCTGATGCGATTCTCGGCGGCATGCCCGATGATGTGGCGTTTGAGCCGGCCGATGCCGCAGCCATTAAGACGGCCATTCTGGGCCATCGAAAGCTGCGCGTGAACAGCCAACCGCTTGAGCGTCTGCTCTATGCGGCCGACAAAGCGTCGCGCGCCTGCTTTGCATGCCCCGCGCGCAATGCTTGCAACTGGAGCGATGATAAAAAGAACCTGTCGATTCGCGTGTAGTTAGTTTGCGCGGTTGGGGTTCTAAACGAAGGAGACGATCGCGTTGAGTAACAAAAAACTGCCCGAGAATGCAACCAAGACTGAAGGTGCTGAGCTCGCCCGCCGTGGAAGGGGCGAAATATCCACCGCAACGGCGGTGCCTCACGTGAGCTATGATGATCTGCGCCATGCCGATCGTATTGTCATTGACGGCCTTGAGGTTTTTGCCAACCATGGCGTGTATCCCGAGGAGAACGCGCTGGGTCAGAAGTTCATCGTTTCTCTGGTGCTCTATGCCGACCTGCGCGCGGCGGGGGAGCACGATAACCTGGATGCCTCGATTGACTACGGCTCGGTGTGCCACGATGTCGATGGCTATCTGCGCGAGCATACGTTTAAGCTCATCGAGGCGGCAGCCGAGGGGACAGCCCAGATGCTGCTGCGCCGTTATCCCTCGCTGCTTGGTGTGCGCATAAAGCTCGATAAGCCGTGGGCTCCTGTTGGCCTGCCCCTGGCAAGCTGCGGCGTCGAGATCGAGCGCGTGCGCTAACCGGTTCTAATACGACTCTATGGGTGGCTGCTTGAGCCGCTGCGACAGAGCTTTATTGTTGGGACAGTACGTGTCGAGCAGGGCGTGGAATCGCTGATTGTGGCTTGGCTCGAGCAAGTGGACGAGCTCGTGGGCGACAACCATGTCGAGGCATTCGATGGGATAGGCGGCAAGTTCGAGTGCGATGCGAATGGCGCCGGTCTTGGGCGCGCATGATCCCCAGCGCGTTTTCATGCTGCGCACGGAGACGCGGGCCACGGTGACGCCCATTGCGATTTCGTACGCGTGCACCATATCGTACAGCGCCGTGGTGACCTCGGTTGCATAGAGCTGGTCGATACGGGCTTGGAGCTCATCGGACGTTAGGCCGTCGAGGATTGCGTGCCGCTTGGCCTGTGGGCCTTCGTCCGATTCATCGGTACCCATAAAACTTGCGAAGGTGGCCTGTTTGGGTCGCGGTGCGGGTGATGCAAAGTTGTGATCGAGTGCATCCTGTACCGTGATGGGCTTGCCCCAAAGTGCAATGATGGACGAGGGGCTGAGCGGCTCTCGTGCCGTCGCCTGACGTTGCTCGCGCTGGGCAAGTCGGCTGATAATCCAGGCGCTGTTGCGCTTCACAAACGCTTCGATACGCTCGCGGCTGGCGCCGATCGGTGCGCTGGCGTGGACCTCGCCGCTCGATGTGACGCGTAGGTTGAAGTTCTTGACGCGCTTTTTGGTAACGACGACGGGGATGGTCGTCCCATCCGGTCGGGATGCGGAAATCGTAAACTGCTGCGTCAAAAGCGGTCCTTTGGATTGGGGACGGGCCGGCATGTCGACCGTTCGGCATGCCGGCCCGCTCAAGGGATGTGAAATTAATAACGCTCGAAGAAGGCAAGCGCGTTGTCGCTGCAGAGCTTTTGCATCACGGTCTTGCCAAAATGCTTGGAAAGCATGTTCTGGAACTCGGGCATCTTGCTGGCATCGGAGAGGAAAGCGGGCACCGTGGCGCCGTCCCAGTCGCCGCCGAGCGCGATGACGTCCTCGCCGCCCAGGTCGAGCCAGTGCTCGATATGCGCCGCCAGCTGGTCGAAGGTGACGTCTGCGGCGGTCTTGTCGGTTGCGTCGTTGGAAAGGAACTCGCTGCAGTAGTTGAGGCCGACGATGCCACCCATGTCGCGAATGGTGCGGAACTGGTCGTCGGTAAGGTTGCGTTTGGCGCCGCAAACCGCACGGGAGTTGGAGTGGCTGGCGACGAAGGGACGCGTGGCGCGGGCGGCGACCTCGTCAAAGCACTCATCGTTGAGGTGGGAGACGTCGAGCACCATGCCGGCGTGCTCCATCTGCGTAAGCGCCTCGATGCCGGCGGCGGTGAGGCCGGCGTGGGTGTCGTGGCCGCTCGCGAGCGGTCCCTGCGCGTTCCAGCTGAGTGACGACATAAGCACGCCCAGGCTCTTGAGCACCTCGATCAGCGCGGGGTCCTCGGCAAAGAACGTGGCGTTTTCGATGGTGTGGATGCAAGCGACCTTGCCGTCCTTGAGCGCGGGGCGAATGTCTGCGGCGCTGCGCACGTTGACCATACGGTCGTGGTTGAGCATTGCCTGGCCGCTCATATGCGCCATGATCTGCGCCTGGAAGCGCGCGGCGTGGGCGGTGGGAATCTCGTCGGGGACAAACGTGGCGAAGCACTGTGCCCACGGCGTGTTGCCGATCTTTGCGAGCGAGATGGCACAGGCGTTACCCTCGATGAGGTCGAAATCTTGCGGATGCGTTTCGTCGCCGGGGAAATAACCGTCGGTGCCGGCGGTAAAGCGCAGGTCGAGATCGAGCGTGGCCCAGCCGATTCGGTCGGCAGTGTCGCAGTGTAGGTCAAATACGGGATATGCCATGGTTCCTCCGGTTGCAGCGTTTCTTTGCAAACTGTCATTGAATTGTATGACTAGGGTATAGTTAGCGCCATATGTTCACGGCGGCCCGCGTTGTGCGCCGCCCTTATCACGGAGGTTACCATGTCCAACCAGGGCAAGAAGGTCAAGACCCATTATCGCGGCACGCTCGATGACGGCACGCAGTTCGATAGCTCCTACGATCGCGGCGAGCCGCTGGAGTTCACCTGCGGCGCCGGTCAGATGATCAAGGGCTTCGACGCCGCTGTTGTCGACATGCAGGTGGGCGAGAAGAAGACCGTGCACATTCCTGCTGCCGATGCCTACGGCGAGCACAATCCCGAGATGGTTCTGACCTTCCCGGCCGAACAGGTTCCCAACATCGAGCAGATCGAGAAGGGCATGAAGCTTTTCCTGTCCACGCCGAGCGGTATGCCCGTTCCCGCCGTGGTCATCGACGTAACGCCCGAGGCTGTGACGCTCGACGCCAACCACGAGCTGGCCGGCAAGGACCTCAACTTTGATATCGAGCTCGTTGAGGTCGAGGGTTAGAGTATGCCTGAACGCTTGGTTTCGACGACATGCTTGGGAAATCTCAACGATCCGTCCTATGAACTCCTGCTTCGCCGGGAGCTGGGTGGTGTCTTTGAAGTTGACGAGCTGCTGCTCGATTGGGACCAGGCTGATGTATGCGCGTTTGCGGGCGTGACGGAGCTGGGGCGCACGGTCGATGTTCGGCTGGATGCTGCCGACGGCGGTCGTCTTGCCGACGGCGACGTGCTCGCCATTGACCGTTCGGGCATGGCGCCCGTGGCGGTTGTCGTGCGCCTGCGCAGCGCCGAGGTTTATTTAGTCGAAGTTGACCGCATGGACCCGATTGCGCTCGCGCATGCGTGCTGGGAGATCGGCAATATGCACGCGCCGCTTTTCCGAGGCGACTCGGACGAGCATACCGTGCGCATGTATACGCCGGTGCAGCCTGTTTTGGGCCGCATGCTCCGGGGTGTCGAGGGTGTTCGGCTCTCGGTGGTTACCCGTGAACTCGATGCGGCCCGGCGCTTTGCGTCGAGTGCGGCGGAGGTCGTCGTGAGCATGGCTCCCGACTTTACCATCGTAAAAAAGACGCGCGGCTAAGCGCGTATATACGCAAGGCGGGCTTTGAGGGGCGACCAATCAAGGTCCGTCTTGCTGTTGATAGGAGGCTTTGGGGAAGCATATGGGTCTTGAGGGAATCAAGCTGATTGCATGCGATTTGGACGGCACGTTGCTGCATCCGGGGGAGCGCGAGCCGCGTTCCGAGGCCTTTGAACTCATCGATGAACTGCATCGTCGCGGTATCGTGTTTATGCCGGCGAGCGGCCGTCAATATGCGAGCTTGCGCTACCTGTTTGCCCCGGTGGCCGATGAGCTCGCCTATGTATGCGAAAACGGAGCCCTGGTGATGAGCGAGGGGCGTGCCGTTGTCAAGCGCTCTATGGAGCGTGACCTGGCGATGGATATCGCGAATGCCGTGGTCGCCTACCCCCATGCCGACGTTACCCTTTCCTGCGAGGGGCACCTCTACACCATAAGCGGCAACGATGCGTTCGTCGACCATTTGCGCTATGAGGTCCACTGCGATGTGGCGGTGGTCGGCCGTCCCGAGGACATCGACGAGGACGTCATTAAGATTGCCTTCCAGATGCCCGAGGTGGATCAGCCGGCGGCCCTGGAGTATTTCGAGCGCCTCTTTAGCGACCGTGTTGACGTGATGACGTCGGGAACCGAATGGACGGACTTTATCGGTTTCGGTTCGGGCAAGGGCTCCGCGCTTGCCGATTACGGTCGTGCCCTGGGTATTTCGCCCGATGAGATGATGGCGTTTGGCGATAACGAAAACGACCGCGACATGCTCAACGTCGTGGGCCATCCTTATCTAATGGAGAGCTGCAATCCCTCTATGCGTGGCATCAACGACCACGTCCGCTACGTGCGCACGGTCGAAGAGGAGCTGCGCCGTCTGCTCGCCGAGTAGGTTTTCGGGACATACCTAGAAATCTATTTTTTGCTGCAAAGTGCGAAAAGGTGGATTTAAGGCATGTTCCAAACATTTACCGGCAGTCGGGGCAGAGACCCTCGAAGATGGTGTAGTGCGACGTGACGTGCCAGCCGATTTGCTCGGACGCCTTGGCGTCGATCTGGGCATCGAAGGGGAACGGTACGTCGATGACGCGGCTGCACGAGGTGCAGATGATATGTGCGTGCGGCTCGATGGTGCGATCGAAGCGACTTCCGCCCGGCGTCTTGATGGAGAGAATCTCGCCGGCGTCGGCCAAGAGATTGAGGTTGCGGTAGACCGTACCGCGGCTGATTTTGCCATCCTGCGCGCGCACGACGTTGTAGATTTCGTCGGCGGTGGGATGGTTATAGCTTTGGCGCACGGCGTCAAGAACCAACTTTCGCTGCCTGGTATTCCTTCTTTGCACCGCCATGCGCCTCGCCTCTTTTCTATCAACGGTCGTAGGTAAATGATACCGTATTTAGCACACAATACTAATAACGAGGCGTGAAACCGTCTTCATTGGCAAGTGGGGCTCGGGCCTGGGCGTCTACGAGGCGAAAACGCGTACCCATGCGCTCGTAGGAGGCATGAAGCGCTTCGAGATGAGATAGGATATTTGCCGGAGCTCCCTGTATCTCCATCTCGACTGAGCCGTCTTCCATGTTACGCACCCAGCCGGTGAGCGCGCGTGCCTGCGCGAGGTTGGTGTTGGTAAAGCGAAAGCCAACGCCCTGGACTTGCCCCGCCCAGCGCAGGAAATAGCGCAGGGGAGTGTCTTGAGTGGCCTCGTCGCTTGCGAGCACAGTAAGCCTGCGGCGCAGCTCGAGCTCGACGTTTGATGGTTTTTGAGGTTCTCGACTGCCGCCGGTGACGCTGGAGAAGAACGTATCGAAGAGGCCCATCGCTATGCCTGCTTGCCTGCGTCGGCCGGGAAGGTTATGCCGGCCTGCTGGCGCACGGCATCCATGATGCGCAGCGAGACGAGCGTGACATCGCGGTAGTGGCCAAGCTCGTGGCGTCCCGCCGGGGTCTCCCAAATCTCTTCCTTAACGTTATCGATGCCGCAGATGGCGGTGATAAAGTCTGTGAGTTCGTATTCCATAGTGTTGCTCGATTTGGGCAGGTCGAGCACGCGGCCGTTGTTTCCCTGTTCGCGCGGTGCCTCGGTCGCCGAGCCGCGTACGACGTCGCCGCGATAGTCGATGCGGACGTTGCGGGGCGTGGACAGATGGTCGATCTGGATAGTGCCACGCTCGCCTTCGATTTGCGAGGGCAGCAGATCGTTCGTAATTTTGGAGTGCGCGAGCTCGACGGAGATACGGCCACCGCCGTAGCTGGCGAGGATGGAGCCGCAGCCATCGATGGGGCCGTGCGTGAGCTGTTGCGTGGTGGGGTCGAGCAGAGTAGCCATGCTCGTAAGGCCGGAGGGCATGCCGAAAATCTCGACCATGGGCTCGACGGTGTAGACGCCAATGTCCATGAGGGAACCCGATGCCATATTGCAGTCGAAGATATTGGTGGCGCGTCCCGCGAGAATCTCGTTGTAGCGCGAGGAATATTTGCCAAAGCGCAATGAGGCGCGGCGGATGGGGGCGATCTCGCCCAGGGCGTCCTCGATGGCGTGGAAGGCGGGATCGTGGAGGGGACGCATGGCCTCGAGGGCCACGACACCTGCTGCCTCGGCAGCGCGGAAGACTTCCAGCGCCTGCGCTTCGGTGGCGCAGAAGGGCTTCTCGACGATGACATGCTTGCCACCGGCGATGCAGGCAAGGGCCTGCTCGTAGTGAAGCGCATTGGGGCTGCCGATGTAGACGGCGTCGACGTCGTCGGCGGACGCAAGCTCGTCAAGTGCGGTGAAGTTACGCTCGCCGCCGTGTTCGGCGGTAAAGGCGGCGCCGCGCTCGGCATCGCGCGAGAGCGTGCCCACAAACGCGGCTTGGTCGTTGGCGTTGACGACCTGGATAAAGTCGTCGGTAATCATAGATGTGCCGATGGTCGCTATACGCAGCATGTATCCCCCTCGTGCCGTTCGGTTTACAGGATGAGTGTAGCGCGAGAGGGCAGGAAATAGCGTGCGAAAACGCCGTTACAGGTCGCTCTCGTTAAAGCCGGTATCGATATCGAGGTTGCTGCCGTCGGCCGCCGTGGTGGCGAGCTCGTCGCAGCGCTCGTTGAGCTCGTGGCCGGCGTGGCCCTTAACCCAGATGAACTCCACTTTGTGCTTGCTCTTTGCGGCAAGCAGGCGCTCCCACAGGTCGCGGTTCTTGACGGGCTGCTTGTTGGCAGTTTTCCACGCGCGCTTTTTCCAGCCGTCGATCCAGTGTTTGTTGAAGGCGTTGACGACGTACTGCGAATCGGAATGGACCTCGACCTCGCAGGGGCGGTTGAGTGCCTCGAGCGCCACGATAACGGCCATGAGCTCCATGCGGTTGTTGGTGGTCTTGGCGTAACCGCGCGAAAGCTCGGAGGTGAAGGTCTTGCCGGCGGGGTTGGTGTATTTGAGCACGGCGCCGTAGCCGCCGCGTCCCGGATTTGATCGGGCCGAGCCGTCGGTATAGATGATGACCTTCACATGGTTCCTTTCATTGGGTACGTTTCGTGTGAGTGACCATTGTAGCGCCATGCCCGCCGGGGGCTAGCAATCTACGATTTCTACCCCGTCTTCCGACAGTTAGTTGGCATGGATGATGCGGTTGAGCTCGTCGAGGTATTGCTGCAAGAGGGGAGAGGGCTTGCGCTCGTCGTGCATGATATAGCCTACGCGCATCGTTGGGGCGTCTGCTAACGGGATCGATGCCATACCCCATTGCATTTCATTGGAGAGGACGCCGGTCGACAGGGTGTAACCGTTCGACGTGATAAGTAAGTTAGTAAGTGTTCCGCGGTCCGAGATTCGTATGTTGCGGTCGCAAGGGATATAGCTAAACGGTTCCTCGGCGTAATAGAAGGAATTTGAGGTTCCCTGCTCAAAGCTGTAGCGCGTATATGGTGTGAGGTCGGCAAGGGACAGCTGAGGGCGGCGTGCGAGCGGGTGGCGCTCGCTCACGAAGACGTGGACCGTCGCGTCGAAGAGGGGATGGAAGCTTGCACGGGCATCGGCGAAGGCCTTTTGCAGAACGCGGGCGTTAAAGTCATCCAGATACAGAATGCCGATATCGCTGCGAAACGCACGGACGTCATCGATGATCTGCGATGTGGTGGTCTCGCGCATGATGAACTCGAACTTGCTGTCGCGGCAGCGCTCGACCACGTTGACAAAGGCCTCGACCGAAAAGGCGTAATGCTGGGCCGAGATGGCAAGGCGCGCCTGGGGCGTGCCGCCGTCCTCGTAGCGGGCCTCGAGCATATCGGCCTGCTCTACGACTTGACGCGCATAGCCCAAAAGCTCGGTGCCGTCGTTGGTGAGCGTGACGCCGCGGCTGGAGCGCGTAAAGATCTCCAGGTGGAGCTCCTGTTCCAGGCTTTTGACGGCGTTTGAGATGTTGGACTGAGCGGTATAGAGGCGCTGAGCTGCGGCGTTAATTGAGCCGGACTCTGCCACGGCAATCAGAAAACGAAGCTGCTGAAGGGTCATCGACGCCATCCTTTCGATTGCTATCTATAAAACCGATAACAGGTTAGCGCTTTTAAGTGATTGACCGAGGGAAACAATGCTCGTACTATTCAAAACACACAAAGGCGGTAGGTAATTAAGCCAACCACGGAACCGGGATGCGAAAGGAGGCCCGCATATGAATTGCTTACCAAGACGAATGCCGGGCTCCTGTTTGCGCCCGTCGGCGTGATCAGGAGACAGCGACTTACTTCTCTCTAATTTATTAACTTTTGTTCGATCAAGGAGATCATCATGAGCCAGTTCATCAACAACCCCGAGCACACCTTTGGTTTCGATACCCTGCAGCTTCACGTTGGCCAGGAGAGCGCCGATCCCGCATCCGACTCCCGCGCCGTGCCTATCTACCAGACCACGAGCTATGTGTTCCGCAACTCCCAGCACGCCGCCGACCGCTTTGGTCTTGCCGATGCTGGTAACATCTACGGCCGTCTGACCAACTCCACCCAGGGCGTCTTCGAGGACCGTATCGCCGCACTCGAGGGTGGCGTGGCGGGTCTTGCCGTCGCCTCCGGTGCTGCTGCCATCACCTATACCCTGCAGGCTCTTGCCCAGGCCGGTGACCACGTGGTGGCTCAGAAGACCATCTACGGTGGCTCCTACAACCTGCTGGAGCATACGCTCTCCCAGTTTGGCGTCGAGACCACCTTCGTCGATGCCCATAACCTGGAAGAGGTCGAGGGTGCCATCAGGGACAACACCACGGTCATCTATCTCGAGACGCTCGGCAACCCCAACTCTGACATCCCCAACATCGACGCCATCTCCGAGATCGCCAAGAAGCACGGTCTGCCGGTTGTCGTCGACAACACCTTCGGCACCCCGTATCTGTTCCGTCCGCTGGAGCATGGTGCCAACATCGTCATCCACTCCGCAACCAAGTTCATCGGCGGCCACGGCACCTCGCTGGGCGGCGTGATCGTCGACGGCGGCAACTTCGATTGGAAGGCGAGCAGAAAGTACGCCCAGATCGCTGAGCCCAACCCCTCCTACCACGGCGTTTCGTTTGCCGAGGCTGCCGGTCCCGCCGCCTTCGCAACCTATGTCCGCGCTATCCTGCTGCGTGACGAGGGTGCCTGCATCAGCCCGTTCAACGCCTGGGTCCTGCTCCAGGGCACCGAGACTCTGTCGCTGCGCGTTGACCGTCATGTTGAGAACACCAAGAAGGTCGTTGAGTTCTTGGCTGGTGACAGCCACGTCGCCAAGGTGAACCACCCGAGCCTGCCTGAGCACCCCGATCATGAGCTCTATCAGAAGTACTTCCCCCGTGGCGGTGCCTCGATCTTTACCTTTGAGATTAAGGGTGGCCAGGAAGCAGCTTGGAAGTTCATCGATCATCTGCAGGTGTTCTCGCTGCTCGCCAACGTGGCCGACGTCAAGTCACTCGTCGTACACCCGGCTACCACCACGCACTCCCAGCTCTCTGCTGAGGAGCTCGCCGAGCAGAACATCACACCCTCCACGATCCGTCTTTCTATCGGTACCGAGAACGCCGAGGACATCATTTGGGACCTGAAGCAGGCCTTTGCCGCACTGGACGAGTAGGGCGACTTGTGCAAGGACCTCTTTCGACTCGATAGGTATAACTGCATAAAATGCCTGCTCAAGGCGTCTGCGCAAGCAATGGTTGCACAGACGCCTTTTTTGCATAGAGAGGGTGCAAAAACAGGGTTTTTGACACGCTTTATGCATTCGAGTTATGGAAAACTCCTGTTGAGAGGATGTGAGTTTTACGCAATTGACGTGCACCTTTTGAGAAAAACCGCAGGTCGCGATTTGCTCGGGGTACTATGCAGCGCGATCGAATCACACGCAGCTTAAACGCAGCAAAAACGTACTACGGAGGTTTCCAGCTACATGAGGATCGATTCACGAAAACCGAAAGCCGCCGCCCTTTCCGCCGCTCTGACCGTGGCACTTTTGGCGGGCGCCGGCGCAACTGATGCCCACGCGACGACACTATCCGATACGGTCGGATCTACGTCGTCCGAGGCGACGCTGGTGCAGCCCGTCGACTACCGCGGCGACGGTTATGGCTCTATGCAGGAGTGGAACGCCTCGATGGGGGCAAAGCGCGATTCCCTGGAGATGCGCGCTCAGATCATTATGAACATGTACGGTGACTATGCCACCGATGACGAGCGCGCTGTACTACAGGGTTGCATCGACGGTGCGGGCAGTCTTTTGACGATGGATGAGGTCGACGCCAAGTCGACCGAGCTCGACGAGCTTCGCTCCACGCTTGAGGATGCCAAGCGCGAGGCGCTCGAGGCTGCCGCAGCCGAAGCCGAGGCCGCTGAGGCCGTTCAGGCTTCGTATTACAACGCCGGCTCCGGCTCGTCTTACACGTCTGCTGCGTATTGCGCGAACGGCTCGGGTCTGACGCGCTCGAGCGGCGTCAATAACTATAACGGCCGCCGCGAGACTTATTACAGCAGCAACGTGTTGTATCACCACCGCACGGGCGAATGGACGCAGGATTCCGAGGGCTTTTGGCGCGATTCCGATGGCTACTACGTCGTTGCCGCGGGCGATAAGGCCCAGGGCTCGACTTTTACGGGCTCTAAGGGCGAGTGCAAGGTCTATGACTCCGGCTGTGCTGCCGGAACCACCGACTACTATACCGGTTGGTAATCTGCCATAAGCCAATAGGACATGACGGGCGGGCGTCTTTACCGAGCCTTTGGGCAACGTAAGGGCGTCCGTTTTTTGTGCGTGCTTGAGTTAACAGAGCGCTTACCGTGGCCGTACGCCGCGCATATGGGCGCGGGGCACACTAAGTCACGAGAAACAAAGTCGTTCTCGTGGAGGAAGTGGTCTTGTGAACGCTCGAGATATCGCCGTTGCCGCCGTTGCATTGACGCTTGGCTGCCTTGGTCCTACGGCCGCGCTCGTCGCGGGTATGCAGGGGACATGCGGGGCTGCTCCTATTGTGGTCGGCGCGCTGATCGCGGCCACGCTGCTGGGAAGCGCCGGTGTTGTCCTTTGTCGCGACGATGAGGACCAGGCGTCGGAGTCGCAGCTCTAACCGTTGTGAAGGTGATTTTTGGCCAAAGATGAAAAAGGAAGCCGCCGCGAGGGGAGTGCCCCTTGCGGCGGCTTTGCCATTGGATCTGTTGGCTGCAGTATGCCGAGCACTACCAGCTGCTTTCTATTTCGCGAATCCTCTGGTAGAGCCAATCGTTTTGCGGCACTTGGATATCGTGTTTGGCGGCCAGGCGGCAAATGGTGCCCGCGAACTCCTCGACTTCGGTTTTTCGTTGTGCGATGCGGTCCTGCGCCATCGAGGGCATACCGGCGGGGTCGATTCCCTCGATGAGGTGCACCATTTGCGTCAGGTCTGCCTCGGTCAGCTCAATGCCCTCGGCGTTGGCGACCGCAAGCGTTTCGCGCATGGCAGAAACAAAGCAGCGGCGCTGCTCGGAGCCCGGCTCCGTGGCGCTTCCGTAGGTCCCGCCGTAGGCCATGCAGGTCTGGTTGATGCCGTCGTTGAGCATGAGTTTGGCCCACATGCGGTGCGCAATGTCGCGTTCGACGGTATGGGCGATGCCGCAGCGCGTATAGAGCCCGTCGATAGCGGCGACGGTCGCGGGGTCGGTGCCGGCGGCTGCACCAAAGCGGATCTCGCCCGCATTGGTAAAGGTGAGCGCGCCGTTGAGGAATACGGCGTCCATGCCCTGGCAGATACCAAGAACGGTATGCTCCCAGCCAAAACGTTCGGCAATCTTTTGCTCGCTCGTAATGCCGTTGCACAGCGAGGCGATGAGCGTGTTGGGTCCCACGACACGCTCCATAGTCTTGAGTGCTTGGTCGAGACCGGTGGTCTTGACCGTCAGGATGACCAGATCGGCGGGCGCTGCCTCGCTGGCGCGGACGGACGTGAGATCGCAAGGCTTTCCGTTGACGGTGAGCGCATCGCCCGCGTGACGCTCAAAACGGGCGTCATCCATAACGTATTCGACGGCGTCATTGCCGAGGGCCTTGGCAATCATGCTGCCGTAGAGCAGGCCGACGCCGCCCTTGCCGATAAAGGCGACCTTGTTGATCTGCATATGAATCATCTCCCCATATAAAAGGCGCCCGCGTAAGGGGCGCCTGATGGATTGTATGCTGCCAGGGTGATTGGCGGGTGCGCGGGGCGGCTGTTATGAAAAAGAAACTATTGCGCTGTGCGCTTATGCCGCGGGGCAGACCGCAAAGACGCGGGCGGGGTATCCGACGCCATCGCGGACCTTGGGGAAGGTGCAGAAGATGACGGCACCCGTGGCAGGGAGCTCGTCCAGATGGTCCATGACTTCGATCTGATAGCGGTCGACCGAGAGGATGTATTGCTCGCCGGGGTAGGGGTAGGCGTCCTCGCGCGTGGTGATGGTCGCCGGATCGGTATCTGCGGGCTCGTGGCCGATGGCGCCGATATTGCGTTCCTCTACAAGCCACTTGATAGCATCGAGGTCCCAGCCGGGGTAGTGGGGCTGGCCGTCCTCGTCCTTGTTTTCCAGATCGGCGAGCTTGGACCAGTCGGAGCGGAAGGCGACAAAAGCGTCTTTGGGAATGCGACCGTGCTCATCCTCCCATGCTTTGAGGTCCTCGACGGTCAGGACGAAATCGGGGTTTGCGGCGCACTCCTCGTGCTTGTCGATCACGCAGAGCGGATGCATAAACTCGATGGGTTCAATCTCTCCAAGGGAACGACCCTCAACATGGAAATGCCGCGGTGCGTCGACATGCGTGCCGTACTGCGAAGCGACCGAATACTGGAAGCAACGCATGGGCGCGAGCATATCTTCGGGCGTGTCGGGCAGGTAGTCGAAGAGCTTGGTGGACTCAAATGGCTTAAAGCCAAACCAGTGCGGGGTGTCGCACGAGAGCGTGTGGGTGAGGTCGACCCAGCGATAATCGGTGCTTTTGAGCTGGGATGCGAGGTTCCAAAGGTCGAGCGCGGGCATGGGCGACTCCTTTCATCGGGCTTTTTGCTGATGTTAAAGCGGTGCCGTGACGGCCTGATTTCTGCTGCGTTACGATACGTTCTCAATTGCGATTCCGATGTGTTTCGATGACGTGACGGGTTTGTTTCGCCTTGTCAGGGTTTCGATGGGAGGGGAGGGGCCGTGCAATATCGCGTTGACCCCAAAAGCGGCAACCGTATCTCGGCGTTGGGGCTGGGCTGCATGAGGTTTCCCGGTGCGCCGGGACGCCCGGATGCGAAGACCGCCGACGCCATCATCTCCCGTGCGGTGGAGCAGGGGATTAACTACCTGGACACGGCCTATCTCTATCCCGGCAACGAGGCTTGTGTGGGCGCTTCGCTTGAGCGCCTAGGCCTACGCGACCAGGTTTTGCTCGCGACCAAGCTGCCGCATGCTTCGTGCAAATGCGCGGAGGATTTCGACCGGTTCTTCGACGAGCAACTGCGCCGCCTGCGGACCGAACATATCGACTATTACCTCATGCACAACATTACCTCGCCCGCCCAGTGGGAACGTGTGGTGGCGTTGGGCATCGAGGACTGGATTGCGCGTCAAAAGGCGGCGGGGCGCATTCGCCAGATTGGTTTTTCGTACCACGGCAGCGCGGCGGACTTCCTTACGATGCTTGACGCATATGACTGGGATTTTTGCCAGATCCAGTACAACTATGCCGGCGAGCATTACCAAGCGGGAACGGCGGGACTCATGGCGGCTGCGGAGCGCGGGCTCGCGGTGTTTGTGATGGAGCCGCTGCTGGGCGGTCGTCTAGCGGGTAAACTGCCGCCGCGGGCCCGCGCCGTGCTCGATAGTGCCCGTGACCCGCATTTGCGCACTCCTGCCGCCTGGGGTCTTTCGTGGGTGTGGAATCATCCTCAGGTGACGATGCTGCTTTCGGGTATGACCGATACCGCGCAGGTGGATGAGAACGCGGTGTTGGCCGATCGGGCCCTGCCGGATTCGATGACAGCTACTCAGCTCGATGCCATCGCGCACGTGCTGACGGAGTTTGAAAAATCGAATCGCGTGCCCTGCACGGGATGCGGCTATTGCATGCCGTGCCCTAAAGGCATCAACATCTCTGGGTGTTTTGGCGCCTACAACGCGAGTTATGCGCACAGCTGGTTTACGGGTCTATCGCAGTACTTTACGGCGAGCGCGGTGCGTACAAGCGAGGCCAAGCTGGTGAGCAATTGCGTCAAGTGCGGCAAATGCGCGCGCCACTGCCCACAGCATATCGATATCCCCGCGCGTCTCGATGACGTGCGCCGACGCTTCCAGCCGGGCCCCGTAACGGCCATGCTTAAAGTCTTCAGCAAAACTCGCTCCTCATGACCCTTTTATATCTTGTGATGGAATAGTTCCTGTTTGCGGCAGAATGGGGCGATAACAGGAACTATTTCGCCGCAACTGATGGGAGGCTATCGTGGGTGACCGAGGTTTACGTGATGATTCGCGTGAGGTTCGTTGGGGCATTTTGGGCGCTGGGTACATTTCTCATCGATTTGCATCGTCGCTCAAGAAGGTCGACGGGGCACGGCTGGTGGCTGCGGCCGGTCGCACTCCTGCACATGTCGAGGAATTTTGCCGAGCGTTTTCGATCGATGCTGCGCATGGCCATGCCTCGGCCGACGATAGCGGCGATGCGGCTTATGACGCGCTGATTGCCGACCCCGATGTCGACGCAATCTACTTGGCTCTTCCGCATGGCATGCATACGCGTTGGGCCTGTCGCGCGCTGTGCGCCGGAAAGGCCGTGCTGTGCGAAAAGCCGGCCGTTTTGAGTGAGGAAGAGGCTCTCTCGATCGCCTCCACCTCTCGCGAGCGCGGCGTGCTGTTTATGGAGGCGATGAAGAATCGGTTTTGCCCGATGCGCACTCGCGTGAAAGACTTGCTTGCGTCGGGTGAGCTTGGCCGTATTGTCTCGATTGAAAGCGTGCAAAAGTTCGATTACGGCGAGTCTCCTTCGGGCTATCTGCTTGATCCGCTGCAGGGCGGCTGTCTATATGACATGGGCTGTTATGCGGTCGGTTGGTTTGAGGATTTGCTCGCGGGCGCGTGCGAGGTTTCGTCCCGTGAAGTTCGCTGGCGTGACGTATCAGGCGGCCGTGTCGATTGGGCCGACGAGATCCATATGAGCGTCGGCGGTATACCCATTCATATGGTGTGCGACGGCAAAGCAGCATATGAAAGCCGCTTAACGATTGCCTGTGAGCGGGGCTCGTTGGAAATCGAGCGTCTCCATCGCCCCGAGCTCGCCCATGTGAAGTACTCCGACGGTCGAGTACTCGAAATCGATGCACCATTTGAGGTCGATGATTTTTACGGTGAGGCATCGCATGCGACACAGCTCATTCAGGCGGGGAAACTCGAAAGCCCCATCATGTCCCTAGCCGCTACACAGCGCTGTGCGCACATCATCGATGCGATTCGCTTGAAACTTTAGCGCGTGGGGCTCGGCGGACCGTGCCCCTGATGCCCCTTTTATAACTTGCGGTGGAATACGGTCTGTTTGCGCCAAAATAAGGCACCAATAGACCGTATTTCACCGCAACTGATGAAGAGGGAGTTGGAGATGCTGACGATCGGGTGTCATCTTTCGACGACGAAGGGCTATCGGGCAATGGGGGAGACGGCGCTGTCCATTGGCGCCAATACCTTTGCGTTCTTTACGCGCAACCCGCGCGGTGGCAAGGCAAAAGAACTTGACATGGATGACGTGGCGGCTCTGCGCGAGCTTATGGCGCAAAACGACTTTGGACCGCTGGTGGCGCATGCCCCGTATACCTACAACCCCTGCTCTGCCAAAGAGCGGGCGCGCGAGTTTGCCTTGGAGGCAATGGCCGAGGACTTGCAGCGTCTGGAAGCACTGCCCGGCAACTACTACAACTTCCACCCCGGTGCGCATGTGGGACAGGGCTCCGACGCCGGCATTCAGATGATTGTCGACACGCTGTGCCAGGTGATGTTTGAGGGCCAGCAGACAACGGTACTGCTCGAGACCATGGCCGGCAAGGGTACCGAGGTGGGCCGCAGCTTTGAGGAACTGGCGTGCATTATCGAGGGCGTTGCCGCCAAGTGCCCAGAGCTGTCCGATAAGCTGGGCGTTTGTTTGGATACCTGCCATGTGAGCGATGCCGGTTATGACATCATCCATGATCTGGACGGCGTACTCGACGAGTTCGACCGCGTGGTGGGTATCGATCGCTTGCGTGCCGTACACATCAACGATTCGAAGAACCCTTGTGGCGCCCATAAAGATCGTCACGAGTGCATCGGCAAGGGATACCTTGGCAGCGAGGAATTTGGTGGCGGTATGCAGGTTATGCAGAATATTGTATCGAATGTCCGCTTGCGCGCATTGCCATTCATCTTGGAGACACCGAACGAACTTGCAGGTTATGCGGCTGAAATCAAACTGTTAAGGTCGTTGCAGCAGTAAAGGCTGCCATAAAGTGGAGTGCTCCATTCACGTTATGGGTTTGTTTCAATCAGTTTTCTAATTGCAGATTCTTCCAAGCGGGTGCATAATAGCCAACAGTTTTTGCAGACCTCTGAATCAAACGAGGTCACCGGAAGGAGACTGATTATGAAGCTGAAGAAGCTTGGCGCATTTGCCGCCACGGGCGCTATGGCGCTCGCCCTTGCTCTGACGGGCTGCGGCTCGTCCAACGCCACCTCTGGTTCTGATGCCGGTTCCAGCAGCTCTGACGACGCTAAGGTCGAGAAGGTCGACGGCTCCAAGGAGTACGCGCTCGTCAAGGACGGTACGCTGACCGTCGGCACCTCTGCCGAGTACGCTCCGTTTGAGTACAAGGATGACAACGGCGATTATCAGGGCTTTGACCTTGAGCTCATCAAGGCTATCGGCGACAAGCTGGGCCTGGATGTCGACTATGTCAACAATGACTTTGACACGCTGGTTCCGGGCGTCGCCTCGGGCGCCAAGTATGACGTTTCCATCGCGGCTATCACCGACACGCCCGAGCGTGAGAAGGAGGTCACTTTCTCTGATTCCTACTACATGGACGATCAGGCTATCGTGACCAAGGTCGATAACACCGACATCACGGCCGATAACTTCAGCGAGAAGCTCAACAACGCCGACGCTACCATCATCGTCCAGTCTGGCTCGACCGCCGAGGCCTTTGCCCAGGAGAACTTCCCGAAGGCCAAGATCGTCCCCTACAAGGACGCCACCGAGTGCTTCAGCGCCCTGCAGTCCGATAAGGGCGACGCCGTAGTCACCAACCGCTCCGTTGCCAGCCAGCTGACCGCCGAGCAGTTCAACACCTGCCAGACCATCAAGCAGATCAGCACCGGCGAGGAGTACGCCATCGCTATCAACCAGGGCAACACCAAGCTCAAGGACGACATCAACCAGGCCATCAAGGACCTGACCGACGACGGTACCGTCGACGCCCTCATGGCTAAGTACAATATCAAGTAAAATAACTACTTGATTGCGCGCGGGCCCTTTCCGTTTTGGCGGGAAGGGCCTTTGCGCTTCTCTTGACGGAGAGCGTTTCCGTCTCGTTTTGCCGGCAACTTCTACGATAGGAGCCACCTTGTCTCGACTGAACAAAGGGGCCGCGGAGCAGCGTTTTCCACTGCCCGCCTTGCTCCAAAAGCTAGCCTGCGTCATGGTCGTGGCGCTCGCGCTGGTGTGCGCGGGGGCATATGCGCCCACGACCGCCCAGGCGCTTGAGACCGCAAAGATTACCGCCCGACCCAACACCGGTTCGGGCAGCACTGTGGTCGGCGGCACCGAGACGCGCATTACCTGGGAGGTTCAGGCCGATGCCGACGAGGAGCTGAGCGGTCTTTCGCTGACGTTTGTCGACGGCACGACGTTTGACACCGATGACACGCGATTGACGATGCTCTCGGGCGAGGACCTCATGGATCGTACGCCCATGAAGCCCACGTGCAAGGCTGACGGCCAGACGCTCAAGATCGACTTTGGCGAGACGGCGCCTGCCGGCGGCTTTTTCCGTGTCGAGGTTTACGGCGTGACGTTTCCCGTCGAGGGCGGCGATGAGGCCTTCAGCGGCACCTATACGCTCGCCGACGGTTCGACCAAGAAGATCTCCAAGATTCCGTCGGTGGAGATCAAGGGCGTGACGGCCTTCGATAACTTCCTGGCTGACCTTAAAGAGCAGCCGTGGGTCGAGGCGTGGAACTCCAATATGTTCCTGCGCCTGTTCCTGAACCCGGTCATTTTGGTCCAAAGCCTGCCGATCGTCTTCAAGGGCTTCCTTATGTCGCTCTCGATCGTGCTCGTGGCATTTCCGTTGGCCATTCCCTTTGGCTTTGCGCTGTCGCTCATGCGCATTTCCAAGTCGCGCATCCTTCGTTGTCTTGCCGGCATCTATGTGAATATCATCCGCGGTACGCCGGCGTTCCTGCAGATTTACATTGCATTCTTTGGCCTGCCGCTTGCCGGCGTCAAGGTGGACGACTACGTCTTGGGCGTCATCGTCATGGCCATGAACTCGTCTGCGTACCTGTGCGAGATCTTCCGCGCCGGTATTCAGTCGATCCCCAAGGGCCAGAACGAGGCCGCGCGCTCGCTGGGCATGAACGCCTTCCAGACGCTGCTCTACGTCATGATTCCGCAGACGTTCCGCAATGTCCTGCCTACGTTGACCAGCGAATTCATCCTGCTTTACAAGGATACGTCGCTGCTCGCGGCCGTGGGCGTGGTCGAGATCGTCATGAACGCCCGCACCATCGTGGCCACGACGGGCTCCATTACACCGTACGTGGTTGCCGCCCTGTTCTATCTGGTCATCACCCTGCCGCTTGCGCGCCTAGTGAGCGGTCTTGAGGCGAGGCTTTCGGGCACGACCGAAGCCAAGAAGAAGCGTCCCGCCAAGAGCGCCGGACAGGTCGTCGCGACGCCCGCCGATCACATCGCCGGTCTGTAAGGAGGTCCTATCATGAGCGAAACCAATAACTCGAACGAGGTTGTCGTCAGTATCAAGAACCTCCAGAAGGCCTTTGGCGATAACGTGGTCCTGCGCGATATCGATCTGGATGTGCACAAGGGCGAGGTTGTCGTAGTCCTGGGTCCTTCGGGCTCGGGCAAGTCGACGATGCTTCGCTGCATCAATCGCCTAGAGCATCCCACGAGCGGCTCGATTGTCGTTGAGGGCGTGGATGTGTGTGCCAAGGGCGTCGACCTTAACAAGGTGCGCACGCATCTGGGCATGGTGTTTCAGCAGTTCAACCTGTTCCCGCACCTGTCGGTCAAAAAGAACGTCATGCTTGCGCAGCAAAAGGTGCTCAAGCGCAGCAAGGAAGAGGCCGAGAAGATCGCCGTCGAGGAGCTCACTAAGGTCGGTCTGGCCGAGCGCATCGACTTTATGCCGAGCCAGCTTTCGGGCGGCCAGCAGCAGCGCGTGGCGATCGCTCGCGCCCTGTCGATGAACCCGCACGTGATGCTCTTTGACGAGGCGACGTCGGCACTCGACCCCGAGCTTGTCCGCGACGTCCTTGGCGTTATGCGCGATCTGGCCCGCGACGGCATGACCATGATCGTCGTGACGCACGAGATGGGCTTTGCCCGCGACGTTGCCGATCGTGTCGTCTTTATGGACGGCGGCGTTATCGTGGAAGAGGGCACGCCGAGTGAGGTCTTCGACCATCCCAAGAGCGAGCGCACCAAGGCGTTCTTGGGCAACATCTCGTAGTCGCTTTATATGACTGACATAGCAGAAAACGGGAGCTGGATGTGATCCGGCTCCCGTTTTTGTTGGGACGCGAATGTATTTTGGCGCAGAGCGCGTTACGGGCGGAGCTCATTGCCGCTAGGCCAGCTCCGCTCCAAGCGCGCGACAGGCCGCCTCGCCCTCATCGTCGGGCGCATCGTAGCAAATGACGGAATCGACGACGTTGACGCCCGCCTCGTCGGCGTCCGCCTTCCAGTTGTCCATCCACTCGCCCTCGGCCCACGAATAGGAGCCAAAGAGGACGACCTTCTTGTCGCCGAGAGTCTCCTTGACCTCGTCCCACATCGGCTGAAACTCATCGTACTCGAGTTCCTCGGAGCCCATGGCGGGGCAGCCGAAGGCGAAGGCATCATATTCGGCGGCCTTGTCGGCAGAGAATTCGGCGCAGGGGATGACCTCGGTCTCGGCGCCCGCGGACGTGGCGCCTTCGGCGACGAGGTTTGCCATGGCCTCGGTGTTACCCGTGCCGCTCCAGTAGACGACGGCGATCTTGCTCATGTTGAGTCCTTTCAGTTGTGCGGCAGGCTGCCGCGGCTTCTATTTTCTATCGGGTTGCCTGGGCAAGTTGCGCCAGGCTGCAGCCCTGCTGATAGACAAAGGTGAAGTATTGGGTGCAGGCACGGTAGGTATCAAACATCGCAAGCGCTTGTTCGACATTCGTGTAGACCTTCCAAGCTCCAAAGACCTTGTAGTTCTCGCCGCGCTGGACGATAAACTCGTGCACGTCGTCGTAGGGATATCCAAGGAAGTAGCCTATTTCGTGCGGAAACTCGCAGGTGCAGTCGTTGCTGCAGCTAGCTTGCTGGGGTAGTGCGCATCGAGTCTGGCTACAGGCGCATTCCGCGACGTTATTGCTCGCGAGCGTGATGCGTGATGCCAAATGCACAAGGCATGTCGAAAGGTCTCTCGTGTCGTAGCCTTCCGAGGCGAGCGCCGTTTGGGCGCGAGGGTCTGCGAAATAGGTGGTGAGGCTTTTGGCTCGGTACACGTACACGAGCGCTCCGCAGGGCCGCCAGACCAAAACACTCAGGTGGATGCCGAGCGGGTCAAGCTCACGATTGCACTGGGCGATAACGTTGAGCAGGCGTGCTCGGCGTTCTGCGATGGCTTCGGTTGTGGTCGAGCCGTCCCCGTGGGCGTAGGTGCCTGGATAGGTAAAGAGCGATGCCGGCTTGATTCCCGCGAGCGTGGGAGAGCAGTTGCGCACGACTGCCGCCTGAAACGTTGGAATGTCTATGGTTCGAGTCACGGCGCTCCTTACGGATCTAAACTGTTAGCCTAGGAAAACTTATACACGAAAGTAAGCCATGGTCAACAAAAAAGTTTGAAGAGGGAAACTAATTGACCGAACGGACATGATTTTGGGTTAAGATGGGGACACCCTATGGGGGTATCTAGATAAGGCTACTTGAAAGGGGAACGCATGAGTGACTTGCTCAACCCTGCGAATCTCATCGTGCTTGCCGTGATTATCGTTGGCATGTTCTTTGGCCTGCGTCGCATTGTCGCTTCGACACACGGAAAGAGCTGCTGCAGCGATGGCGCGAGCGGTAAGAAGGCCAAGAAGGTAGTAGTTGCGGATACCGATCCGTCCCACTATCCCTATAGCGATGAGCTGCTCATCGGCGGCATGGGCTGTGACGGCTGCGCTCAGAACGTAGCCAATGCCCTCAATGCACTGGATGGCGTGTGGGCAACGGTGACGTATGCGGACCACACGGCACGCGTGCGCTCTAAGCAGCCGGTTGATCGTGATGTCCTCGAGGCGGCCGTGAAAGACGCGGGCTACTACGTCATGACGCTGTAAGCGTCGCTCTGGATGCGCTTCATTGGCTAGGCTCGTCCGCGCAGTTCGATGTCTTGGATGTCGTCGAAGTCGATGGCGATGTCTCGGAGCTTGAGGAGCTTGAAGGCGGGGAGCGCCTCGTCGAGGATGCCGGTGCGGCTGCGATAGCCGTATGTATCGTAATAGGTGACACGAACCAAGTCGCCACGTTTGAGACCCTCGAGTTTTTTAGAAAGCACGAGGGCTTTTTCTTCCGTGAGCTCACGTTTTGGCTCGACGGTGATTTCCTGCTTGCGCACGAGTTCGTAGTATCCTGTGAGGGCGGCAAAGGGCATAAACTGTGCGGCGCGGTTGGCGCGCACGGCACCGTTGGCAGTGAGGTTGGGGTCGGCGGCGCGGCGTCTGCCCTCGGGGTCCGCCAGGCGCTCGAAGGCGGTCGGCGGGCGCACGGGCTGTTGTTTGGGTTTAGGCACGGTGTCCTCCAACTTGTTCGTTGCGTTCGCGCGCGGTGGCGCCGGCGGTAAAGCTTAATCCCTTGACGAGCGCGTTCTTGCCGTACTTGCCTTTCACGGCCAGGACGGCGCGCGCCAGGTCGCGCTCGCGCTCATCGGCCTCGATATCGCTGAATAGATCGATGGTGGCAAATTCCTCGGGCATGAGGTTGCCAAATCCCAGGTTGATGCGCTTGACCGGTCGTTTGGGATCGACAGTCTGCGCCCAGAGCTCATCGAAATAGCCCATGATCTTCTTAAACGAATTGGTACGCTCGGGCAGCTTTCGCGAGGCGTTAGAGTGCGCAAAGAGTGCGGCATAGCCACCGCGCGGTTTGCCGCCATGCTCTCCCACAAAGATGCCATCGATTGCCTGCGCTTCGCGCACCAGGCGACGCCGTTCGTCATCGCGCTGGACGGGCTTGGGCGCACGGGGCGCGAGCTCGGGGCCGGCGGTTGCGGTGGGTTCGATACTCGATGTGCTCGAGCGCAGGTGCCCGCATCCGTCCACATACTGCGCTGTACCGCTGGCGTCGAGGCGGCGTATGTCGGCGCGTTCGCTCGCGTAGCCCACAAAGAGCGAGATGCTGTCGCAGACCACGTGCTTATCGACCAAGTCTAAAACGGCGTTGTCGACCATCTCGCGCAAGACGGTATAGGCCTGTTCGTAGGCATAACCCTTCGAGAGCACCTGTCCTGTGGTGGTCGAAGTTGCTTGCGGGCGATAGGCTTGGATATCGGCGATGGTTGTCGGCTCGCGCCCGAAGGCATGGTCGATGAGATATTCGGCATTGACGCCGAGCTCGTCGTAAAGCAGGTTTTCGTCGAGCGCCGCGACGCCTATCAGATCGTAGACGCCGTATTTCTCGAGGCGGGCTGCCACGCCGGGACCGATGCCCCAGATATCGGTGATGGGACGATGGGGCCAGATCTCCTTGCGAAAGGTCTCGTCGTCGAGTATGCCGATGCGGCTGGGTACGTGCTTGGCGGTAATGTCGAGCGCTACCTTGGCCTGGAATAGGTTGGGGCCGATGCCGACCGTCGCCGTGATGCCGGTGCGCGCGAGGACCTCGTCGCGCAGCGTGCAGGCGAACCCTTTCGCATCTGTGTGATAGAGGTCCAGATAGGGCGTCACGTCGATAAAGCATTCATCGATTGAATAGACGTGAATGTCTTGCGGACTTACGTATTCCAGATAGATGCCGTAGATTTGCGCCGACACCTCCATATAGTGCTGCATGCGCGGTACGGCCGTGATGTAGTCGATGCCATCGGGAATCTCGAATAGGCGGCAGCGATTGTGAATCCCTAAGTCCTTCATGGCCTGCGTGATGGCGAGGCAGATGGTCGTGCGCCCGCGCGATTCGTCGGCAACGACCAGGTTGGTGGTGAGCGGATCGAGCCCACGGTCGACGCACTCGATGCTGGCATAAAACGTCTTGAGGTCGATGCAGATATAGGTGTGCTGCTCGTGCGCCATCCGTGTCCTTTCATCAAACACATGTTCTTATCGAATACCTGTTCGATAATACCCGCTCGTCCGGACGTCGTCAAAACCTGTCAAAAAGGGACTGGTTTGTTTTGGTAGGTATGGTCGTGCGGTTGGATCGGGTTTTAACGCAGCTCTAAAGAGTGCGAAACAGCTCGGAAAACCTCGCTTCGTAGCATGAGCCTAACGATTGATACCGCCTATACGCACGGAAGGGTTGTGGAAAAGATGGTCAATTATGGGTTTGGTATGCCGACGCGCCTTGTTGCGGATGGAGACGTGGCTCGCTGGTGCGGACGATTGGTCGCTCACTATGGTGGCACCAAGGCGCTGGTCGTGTTGGGCGGTGACAAACATACGCACGATGAGCTCGTCTCGGCGGCGCTCGGCTCGCTTGATCGAGCTCTGCTCGAACGCGTGCTTTTTCGCTGCGGCTTGGTCGGGGGCGATGGGGGAGACGATTTGGTCGATGAGGCCGTAGCCCTGGCGACCGACGAAGGCGTGGACTTTGTCCTGGCGATTGGCGATGCCGATACTGCCGGCTTTGCGCGCGAGCTCGCGCGTCGCATGGCGGCGCTCGATGCCGGCGAAGACGGCTTTGTGCCTTATGGATGCATTGTCTCGGAGGGCAAGGTGCCTGCCGTCGCGGGAGCCGGCGAGGTTCCCGTTTTTGCCATTATCGCTCCCGAACTGCTTGAGGGCATTGGGTCTCCTCTGCGCGAGTTGCTCGGCAGCGTGTGCGCCGCGGCCTAATGTCCGCCAAAAAGAGACAGGTTTATTTTGGTAGGTAAAGCGTTTGACCTGCCAAAATAAACCTGTCCCTTTTTGGTCGGTCGCCGTTTAGGGGCGGATTGATAACGCTCGCTGATTGTAGTCTTGACCTGCGCTAGAATAGGGCTATCTGAATATCCGGGCGTGCATGGAGGTGTGCGCCCGTATGCTGAGGAGGACTCTATGGCAACTGTTGCCGCACCTATCGACGCCACGTCGACTGCCGCTTGGAAGGCGCTCGAGGCTCATCAGGAGAAGCTCGAGGCCGAGGGTATCGACCTCAAGGCCTGGTTCGCCGCCGATGCCGAGCGCGTGAACAAGCTGAGCTTTGACGCCGGTGACCTGCACTTCGATCTGTCGAAGAACCTGGTGACCGATGAGACCGTCAAACTGCTGTGCGATCTTGCCCGCGAGGTGAAGCTCGAGGAGCGCCGCGACGCCATGTTCTCCGGCGAGCACATCAACACCACCGAGGACCGCGCCGTCCTGCACACCGCGCTGCGCCGTCCGGCAAGCGAGAAAGGCCAGCTTATCGTCGACGGCCAGGATGTCGTCGCCGACGTGCACGAGGTCCTCGATCGCATGTATGCCTTCGCCGAGCGCGTGCGCTCCGGTGAGTGGAAGGGCGTTACCGGCAAGAAGATTGAGCACCTGGTGTCCATCGGCATCGGCGGCTCCGATCTGGGCCCGGTCATGGCTTACGAGGCCCTGCGTCCCTATGCCGACGCCGGTATCGACTGCCGCTATATCTCCAACATCGACCCCAACGACCAGGCCGAGAAGCTCAAGGGTTTGGATCCCGAGACCACGCTCGTGATCATCGTCTCTAAGACCTTCACCACGCTCGAGACCCTCACCAACGCCCGCGAGGTCAAGACCTGGATGCTCGAGCAGCTCAAGGCTCAGGGCGCCATCGATGGCTCCGATGAGCAGAACGCCGAGGCTGTGGCAAAGCACTTCGTCGCCGTTTCCACCGCACTCGAGAAGGTCGAGGCTTTCGGTATCGACCCGGCTAACGCCTTTGGTTTCTGGAACTGGGTCGGCGGCCGCTACTCCGTCGACTCCGCCGTGGGCCTGTCGCTGATCGTCGTGCTCGGCCCCGAGCGTTTCCAGCAGTTCCTTGAGGGCTTCCACGCCATCGACGAGTACTTCTGCAACACGCCGCTCGAGAACAATGCCGTCGCGCTGATGGGTTTGTTCAACGTCTGGTACGTCAACTTCTTCGGTTCCAAGAGCCACGCCGTGCTTCCGTACTGCCAGTATCTGCACCGTTTCCCGGCCTACCTGCAGCAGCTCACCATGGAGTCCAACGGCAAGCATGTCCGCTGGGACGGCAGCGCTGTGACCTCCGATACCGGCGAGATCTTCTGGGGCGAGCCCGGCACCAACGGTCAGCACGCCTTCTACCAGCTGCTGCACCAGGGCACCGTGGTGGTCCCGGCCGATTTCATCGCCTTTGCCAATACCGCCAACCCTGCGACCGACAGCGGCCAGGACGTGCACGAGCTGTTCCTGGGCAACTTCCTGGCCCAGACCAAGGCGCTCGCCTTTGGTAAGACGGCCGATGAGGTGCGTGCCGAGGGCACGCCCGAGCAGATCGTCCCGGCCCGCTGCTTTGAGGGCAACCGTCCGACGACCTCGATTTTTGGCGACACGCTGACCCCGTTCGCGCTTGGTGAGCTCATCGCCCTGTACGAGCACATCACGTTTGTCGAGGGCACGGTCTGGGGCATCGACTCCTACGACCAGTGGGGCGTCGAGCTTGGCAAGCAGCTTGCCAAGCAGATCACCCCGGCCTTCCACGACGACGCCGCCAAGGCCGAACAGGACGCTTCGACCCAGGCGCTCATCGAGTTCTACCGAGCTCACCGCAAGTAGGATTCGCTGCGAAAACTAACGCATAGCCGACAAGGGCCCGTATCCGTTGGGATGCGGGCCCTTTGCTATTTGGATAGGATGGAATGTATCGGGAGGCGCCTCGACGGGCATCGCAATCGTCGAAGGCGCGCCGTTCATGTTTGGGACAATATGACATTTTTCCCGTTGCAAACAACGCCGCCGTGGGTGTTCTGTATGATGGCTCAGACAAGGTTGTTCAATGTCAGGGAGGCATATATGGCAATCAAAGCCATCGCAATGGATATCGACGGTACGCTCACCAACGACCAAAAGGTCATCAGCCCGCGTACGCGCGAGAAACTGCTCGCGGCGCAGGAGTCGGGCATTAAGCTTATCTTGGCTTCGGGTCGTCCCGCATGGGGGCTGCATGCCTTGGCGCAGGAGCTCGACCTTCAGAACCATGATGGTCTGCTAGTTGCCTTTAATGGCGCGCACGTCGTCGATGCTCAGACCGACGAGGTGCTGTTCGATCAGGCTATGCCTGCCGACGAATTGCATCGCCTGATTGATCACCTGCGTAATTTTGACGTGATCCCCATCATCTCGCTCGGTCGCGATTTGCACGTCGAGGACTCGTACCATTGCATGATCACGCTGCCTGACGGCTCGCAGAAAAACATCGTCAAATACGAGCGCGATGCGTGCGACCTTAAGATTCGCGAGGTCGAGAGCCTGCATGAGGTCGTGGACACTTATCCCGTGGACAAGCTGCTGACGGCGGGCGATCCGGCCTACCTGCAGGCGCATTACGAGGAGATGTATGCGCCCTTTAAGCAGACGCTTTCGGGCATGTTTACGGCCGACTGGTACTTTGAGTACACGGCGCCCGGTATCGATAAGGCCCGTGCGCTCGAGGGTGCCCTGCCCAAGCTCGGCATCGATGCCAGCGAGGTCGTATCGTTTGGCGACGGCCAGAACGACAAGTCTATGATCGAGTGGGCTGGTACCGGCGTCGCCATGGGTAACGCTGTCGATGAAGTCAAGGCCGTGGCCCAGATGGTGACCGCCAACAACAACGAAGACGGTATCGCGGTAGCACTTGACCAGCTGCTGGGTTAGAATCGCCGATAGTGCATGGTTCGGGCGTCCGCTTGCGGGCGCCCTTTTGTTAGGGAGGGTGCCGTGTCCGCATTTCCGTTCGACGCCGTTATCTTTGACATGGACGGCGTCATTGTCGATACCGAGTATTACTACCTGGGGGAGACTGCCGCGTTTGCCAAGGAGCTTGGGTTGAATCTGACCCAAGAGGAGTTGAACGGGCAGGTTGGTACCTCACATCAGTTCTTCCTGCATATGCTAGTCGATTGGTTTGAGCGCGCCGGTAAAGGGCACTTCACTGGCGAGGAGGCATTGGCCCGTTGGGACGAGTGGGCGCATAAGCGTCCGCGTGACTACCAGGCTTTGATTAACCCGGGCGCTGTGGATACGATTCGAGAGTTGCCGCGCCGCGGCGTTCGCGTGGCGCTGGCGAGCTCGTCTCCCATGGACAGCATCGAGGAAGTACTCGATGCATGTGGTCTGTCGGATGCCTTTGAGTACGTGGTGAGCGGCGAGCAGTTTAAGGAGAGCAAGCCCGAGCCCGACATCTACCTGCATGCGCTGGACCTGTTGGGGCTGCCTGCGGTCCGTTGCTGCTGCGTTGAGGATTCGGTGCCTGGCATCACTGCCGGCAAGCGAGCGGGTCTGACGGTAATCGCCAAGCGCGAGGAGCGGTTTGGCTTTAGCCAGGATGCTGCGGACAAGATCATCGACCAGCTGCCGGAACTGCTTGAGCTTTCTTAGGAGCGCGGTAGTTGCGCGTTTTTCGGGTCTGATGAGTAAATAGCCGACATTTTGGTGCGACACCTAGCATACTTTAAGCTAATGCGGGCTTAAGGACTTGTTGAATGCCCCTAAGTCCGTTTTAGGCTTAATTGTGCTTGGAGAGGGTATATGCCACCGACTGAAGGGCTAACTGACGGTAAAGCAGCGATACCGCTGTACCAACAGGTTATCGATATCATCAAAAACGAAATCAACTCCGGTGCCTACAAGGCAGGTGCGCGGATACCCAACGAATTCGAATTGGCTGAGAGCTATAAAGTTGGCCGCGTTACCGTGCGACGCGCTATTGAGGAGCTCGTCCAACAGGGCTATCTAACGAAGCGACAGGGGAAAGGCACGTTTGTCAATGCCCCCAAGCTCAAGCGCAAGATTCGCCAGAAGGATGACGTCCAGAGTTTTTCGGACGCATGCCGCGTTAACGGAATGGAACCGGGGGCGCGTGTCATTTCGAGAAAGATGCTGCCGGCGGATTCCACCGAAGCACAGTTCTTTGGTGTTCCCGTTGGAACTGACTTGATCTGCGTTGAGCGCGTGCGTACTGCCGATGGCGTCCCTGTCATGCTCGAGAACAACATATATGTTTACGAGGACAACGCCTATCTATCAACGGCACCTCTATCTAACCAATCCATTTTTGAGTTCGTGCGCAACCTGACGGGCCGCACGCCCGCGTTTACCGACCCATGCACGCTTGAGATCGCGTGTGCGTCGCCCGAGGTCGCTCGGTTGTTGGCAGTTCCCGTTGGCGAACCCTTGTTTTATATGGAAGCCTTCTTTTTCGATGAGCAGCGGCGGCCGTTTATCATCGGTCGTCAGCGGATCGTTGGGTCTCGCTACGTTTTTGACATCTAGGACATTGCGTATGAAAGCGCCCGGTGGATCATCTCACCGGGCGTTTCCATACCGTTCACGGCGCAAACGCAACCGTTCAACCGCGTTGCGGCAATCAGTTTGAAATTATCTTGATGGCGAGAAAAGCTGCTGGTAACCTATAGAACGTCATAGAACGTTTGCCTTGTGCAAACGTTGAAGCGAGATGCGATGCAGTCTCGAGTTCTTTGGAGGTATCTATGTCAGATACGAAGGCGAAGAAGACAAACAGACGTTTTAAGTTCAAATTACCGCATGTCTATACGATCATGTTCTTGCTGATCGTTGTCTTTGCGGTCTTGACTTGGATCGTTCCCTCTGGTCAGTATCAGCGCAAGACGATTTCGACAGCGGCGGGCGAGCGTGAAGTCGCCGTTGCTGGAACCTATGAACAGGTCGATAAGAACTACACCGATTCCGAGACCGGCGAGACCATCAATCTGGGGCAGGATATCTTCGCGGTCCTGCAAGCGCCCACTAAGGGCATCCAGGAGGCTGCCGACGTCGTTGCGTTCGTCTTATTGATTGGCGGGTCGTTCGCAATCATCACCAAGACCAACGCTTTGAATGCCGGCATGAGCCGCGTGATTAAAAAGCTCAAGAACAAGGACATCCTCATCATTCCCATCACGATGACGTTGCTGTCCATTTGCGGCACCACGTTTGGTATGTCTGAGGAAGCCCTGCCGTTCTATGCCATCTTCATTCCCATCATGATGGGTATCGGTTATGACTCGATGACGGCATTCATCATCTGCTTCCTTGGTCCTAACCTGGGATATTGCGCTTCGACCATCGATCCGTTTAATGTTTTGATCGCCCAGGGCATCATTGGCATCGAGGGCAATCCGCAACTGTGGCTGCGCGCCGTTTCTTGGGTCATCTTCACTGCCGTCGGTATCGCATGGGCCATGCGCTACGCCATGCGCGTCAAGAAAAACCCCGAGTCGTCCATTACGTACGAGGACGATAAGCTCAAGCGTATCGAGTTTTCCGTGACCGATGCCTCCATCGAGGAAGAGTTCACTACCCGTCAGAAGCTCGTGCTTATCGATTTTGCTTGCGGTATGGGCATTATCGTCTGGGGTCTTGTTACCCAGGGTTGGTACATGAATGAGATTTCCGCCGTGTTCCTTGGCATGGGCTTGCTTGCCGGTATCCTGGGCGGTCTTGACCAGCAGACGATTGCTGAGGAGTTCGTTAAAGGTCTCGCCGACTTTGCGTACGCCGCCATCGTTATCGGTATCGCTCGCGGTATTCTGGTCATCGCCGAGGGCGGCATGATCATCGACACCATCCTCCAGGCGCTCGCTACTGCGCTCGCCGGTGCGCCCGCCGCCGTCTACACCACGTTTATGTATATCGTCCTTGGCCTGCTCTCTTTGCTGGTTCCCTCGAGTTCTGGCCTGGCGGCACTCACCATGCCCGTTATGGGCCCCCTGACCGAGCTCATGGGCCTCAATCCCGAGGCGGCCGTTACCGCGCTCCAGTTTGCCAACCAGACCATCAACACCATCAGTCCCGTGGCGGGCATGACGGTTGCCGGCCTTGGCGTGGCTAAGATTTCGTTTGGCCAATGGTGGAAGACCATTTGGAAGTTCTTCATCTTCATGGTCGTCTTTGGCCTGATCGTAACGGCAATTTCTGGCATGCTTCCGGCGTAGGTGGTTGTGATGTCTGATCGTTTGACGGTCCTGACGTCTAAGAGCGTCTTTACCGGTACGGGGGACCTGCCGTTTGAAGGTTTCGTAGCGGTCCGTGGCAATCGAATTGAGGCTGTTGGCACCAAGTGTGAGCTAGCTTCGTATTTGACCCAGGCGGACGAGGTAGTTGACCTGGGCGACCGCACCGTCATGCCTGGCCTGATCGATGTGCATACCTTCTATACAGGCTGGGCGCTGCGGACGTTGGGGCCTGATCTGTCCGGCATCGCTGATGCCAAAGAGGCCGTGTCGCTCTTGCGTGCATGGAAAGAAGATCATCCGGATTGCGCGGCGGCTTTTGGCCACAACCTACCCGAAACGTTGGCATCGGATGCCGAGAACGCAAATACGGCGGCTGTGTTTGACGATTGTTTTGGCGATATCCCTGTCGTCTGCTTTACACCGGGTGCGGAGACCTGCGTTCTCAATGCTGCCGCCAGTGCGCGATACGGCTTCACACCCCAGGCGTGCTATGCCGAGAAGATCTGGCGCATGATGAGCGATTTCCTCGCGCTGCCCGAGGTACGTGCGGGGTATTCGGACTACATGAGCATGCTTAACGAGCGCGGCGTTACCGCCATCAAGGAGATGGCGTTTGATGACTACTACGGTTTTGCCGACGAAATGGCTCGCCGTGAAGAATCTGGTGAGCTGACGGTTCGCGTCTCTATGATGTCGCAGCCGGTGGGTGCCGGTGCAAATCTGTCGTATGCTCGCGAGGCACGAGAGCGCTTTCGGGGACCGTTCGTTCGTTTTTCTGGCTTCAACCGTATGACCGATCGCGGCGTATGGGCGGGGCTTGCCGAGATGATTGACCCCTATGAGGACACGGCCGATGCGGGAGCTGCCGGCAAGACGGTTGTCGAGGAGCCCGAGTGGGATCTGATTGAGAACGAGCTGCGCGCAATTGATGCTGACGGCTTCCGATATTCCTTGCATTGCCAGGGCGATGGCGCCGTTCGTCGCACCGTGGCGCTCTATGCCTCGCTGCCTCGAGACGAGCATGGACGGTTGCTTCGCCGCCATGCGATTACCGATCTCGAGAACTCTGATCCGACCGATCTTGTCGAGTTTGGCAAGTTAGGTGGAATTTGCGAGGTCTATCCGCAGATTTTGACGCTGGACCGGCGCGAGGATTGCCTGTCGATGATGCGTCGACAAATTGGCGAGACGCGACTTTTGCACAGCTGGAATCGCCGCGGCATGGAAGATTCCGGATGCACGGTGTGCTGTGGTACGGATTTGCCACTGCTGATTCCGAGCCTGGGCGAGTCAATCTACAGCGCGTGCGGTGGATACTTCGACGATGGGCTGCCCGTGAATGAGGCCAACGCGCTGACGCTTGTCGAGCTCTTGCGTGCTTGGACTGCCGGGGGCGCGTACGATCTGATGCGCGAAGACGAACTGGGTACGCTTGAGGTCGGCAAGCTTGCCGATATCTGCGTGCTCGATCGGGATGTGTTCGACCTCGATTATCGCGACGCACGCGATCTTTCGGTTGATATGACGATGTCGGACGGACAAATCGTGTTCGATCGAAATAAGGAGGCATAAGATGTCTGAATCCAAACCGACGCTGCGCCGCGAACAGATTGCGGGCATGAATATCCACTACATCATGTGGTCGCTCGATTACTTCCTTGATGTGCAGCAGCGTTTGGGCTTTGAGTCCATTGAGCTGTGGTGTGCGGAGCCGCATGTGACGCTCGACCACACGGGCTACTTTGAGGCTGAGGTCCTGGCGAAAAAGGCTGCAGACCGTGGGCTTAGGTATCGTACTCTGTGCCCCGAGAATGTTGTCTATCCTTGGCAGTACTGCGCACGCAAACCGCTGCATGAACAGCGCAGCCTGGCGTACTTTAAGCACGGCATTGAGCTTGCCGAGGTACTTGGGTGCGACCGTATGTCCGTCAACTCGGGCTGGGGCGACTGGGACGAGGACCGCGAGGAAGCCTGGAAGCGCAGCCGCGAGCACTTGTCCATTCTGGCGGAGTATGCCGGTGAGCACGGTCTGGTGCTTACGATGGAAAGCCTGCGTCCCGAGGAGAGCAACCTTGTAACGACGGTTTCCGATGCGAAGCGCATGATTGACGAGGTCGCGAGCCCGTACTTACAGCCCATGGTTGATACAACCGCGATGGGCGTTGCGGGCGAGACGCTCGAGGACTGGTTTGCCGCCTTTGGTGATGGGGCAATTCACGAGATGCACTTTATCGACGGTGACCCGTATGGCCATCTGGTGTGGGGCGATGGCAAGCACGATATGGACGCCTTCGTCGCCACGCTTAATGCCCATGGTTTCGATGGCATGCTGGGCCAGGAAATCACGGACGGGCGTTACTACGATGACCCGGCGGCGGCAGATGCCAAGAACATGGCCGCATTCGAGAAATATCTGATTGACTAAAACAACTATCGGCCACGCAGCCAACGTCATTGATTGCGGACCAAACAAGAAAGGAACTGGATATGAACGCACACGATCTGATCAAAGAGGCAATTGCCGAGAAGGGCAAGTTCGACAGCGTCTACTGGATTGCTTGCGGTGGCTCCATGATCGATTTGATCCCGGCTCATGAGCTTCTGCAGCGCGAGGCAACCACCTTCACTTCGTATATCTATACGGCTCGCGAGTTTGATATCATGCGCCCGCGCCGCTTAAGCGAGAAATCCCTGGTCATTGCTTGCAGCCACAGTGGCAACACCCCCGAGGTCGTCGAGGGCTGCGAGATTGCCCTTGCTGCCGGCGCTACGGTGATCGCCCAGACCGACAACGCTGGATCCAAGATTGACTCCGGCAAGTGGACCACGTGGGTCTACCCGTGGGGCGAGGGCGTGCCGCAGGCCGAGGTCCCCGCTGGCATTTCGCTGTCGCTTGCGGCCGAGCTGCTCGATCAGCAGGAGGGCTACGCCGATCTTGCCGATATGTATGCCGGTATCGCCGAGATGGATAAGATTCTTCCCCCGGCACGTGAGAAGGTAAATGCCGAGCTAGGTGATCGTTTTGCCAAGCTTTGCCAGGAGCACGAGTTCTTCTACATTCTGGGCAGCGGTCCCAACTTTAGCCAGACCTACGGTTTCGCTATCTGCTCTCTTATGGAGATGCAGTGGCAGCACTGCAGCTACATCCACTCTGCCGAGTACTTCCACGGCCCCTTCGAGGCTACTCAGGATGGCGTTTTTTACTTCCTGCAGATGGGCTCCAGCGAGTGCCGTGCTATGGACGAGCGCGCCCTTGCGTTCCTTAAGACGCATACCGATACGCTGATGGTGCTCGATGCCAAGGAGTACGGTATGGAAGCCGTGCCGGCGAGCGTCCGTGCCTATCTGGACCCGGTGCTGTTCTACGCCATGAACTGCGAGCTGCGTGCTGCACGCGGCAAGGTGTTTGATCACGATCCCGATTTCCGTCGCTATATGGGTGTTGTCGAGTACTAGAAGGGGCAAAGGCCATGGCATTTAACGTTAACGCGCTCGGATTTGGCGACAACGTCGTCGATCGCTACGAGCATATCCACACCATGTATCCCGGCGGCAATGCGGTGAACTTCGCCGTTTATGCCAAGAAATGCGGTGCCGCACGCTCTGCATACATGGGCATTTTTGGCAATGACGCCGCTGCCGAGCATGTCATTGCAAGCCTCGAGGATGAGGGTATCGAGCTTGACAAGTGCGAGCAGATGATTGGCGAGAACGGAGCGGCTCGCGTGACCGTCGTTGACGGTGACCGTGTCTTCCTCGGCTCCAACGAGGGCGGTATCCGTGGCGATGCGCGCTATGTCCTCGATCGCTTTGACCTTTCGTACATGAAGCAGTTCGATGTGGTTCATTCGGGCAACTATTGCTTTACCGAGCGCGAGCTGCCCAAGTTGAAGGCTGCGGGCGTCACGGTCTCTTTTGACTTTTCGGACGACTCCACCGACGAGTACTACGAGCAGATTGCGCCCTACGTCGATTTCGCTTTCTTTAGTGCGGCGGATGCCGCGAGCGAGGACGAGATTCGCGAGCGTCTGGCATGGGTGAAGGGTCTGGGTCCGCGTTTTGTGTCGGCTACGGCGGGCGCCGAGGGCTGCATTGCTTACGACGGCGAGCGTTATTACCGCCAGCTGGCTAAACCGGTAACGGACATGAAGGACACCATGGGGGCGGGCGACTCGTTCCTCACCTCGTTTTTGATGTGCTATCTCGATTCCGTCAAGCGTGGTGAGGATGGCGCCGAGGCCATCGAGCGCGCGCTCGACTTTGCTGCCGGGTTTGCTTCGACCGTGTGCGGCATGGAAGGTTCTTGGGGCCACGGAGCACCAATCGTCGAATAGCTTAAGAAAGCGTACGGCGGTCTGGCTATGAGGCTTTGGACAGCCGATGCAAAACAATAAGCGAAACGCGAAAAGGGGGCTCGCCATGTGGTGGGTCCCCTTTTGAACATTGGAGAAGACCATGGGTATTAAAGCGTGCGCAGCTGGTTTTTGCTGTGCGGACGTCTATCAAAACATCGGCGTGTTCTATCCGACTGGTAATGGCATTGACTGGGGTATCCATCTTGCACGAATGGGCGTTTCGGTATCCGCCGTGTCGGTTGTCGGCAAGGACGAGTACGGAGACAAGATGAGGGAGGCGCTGGCCGCTGAGGGGTTCGATATCTCACATCTGCGGGTGGAGGATGGCGACACCTCGGTGATGCTCATGGCGTTGAAAGACGGCGTCGATCGCGTACATCTCGAGGCAATCGATGGCGTAATGGAGGCATATCGACCGAATGAAGATGACCGGGCGTTTATCCTAGAACATGACATCATTCACACCGACCTGTTTGGCAATTGTTTGGACCTCCTGCCCGAATGGCATGATGCGGGCAAGACGGTGGTTATGGACTTCTCGGTGTTCAGCCAGGATCCCGAATATGCCTGCGAGAACCATTTTCCCTACGTTGACTATGCGTTCATGTCGTTTGAAGAGGACACTCCGGAGCTGCGTGATTGGGTACGTCACGTACAGGAGCTGGGACCGCGGGTGGCAGTTGCCACGCTTGGTGAGAAGGGAAGCATTGCCTATGACGGTGAGCGCTTCTATGAGTGCGGGATCGTGCCGGCGGAGAAGGTCGTTAACACCGTGGGTGCCGGCGACTCGTATATTGCCGGGTTTACCAAGGGCGTGATCGATGGCCTTGATATTCCGGCGTGTATGAAGGCGGGCGCTGAGCTGTCGTCCCGAGTGATTGGTTCGTTTGAGCCGTACTAGGGTCAAATGCCTGGAAAGGAGTACGAAATGGTTATCGACATGTTGGTTCAGCCCATGCTCTACGGCGAGATCTGTACGCCGGGTGATGAGCCTGATGGATTCGGTTTTTGGTCACGAGAATATGGTATGGGGCATATGGGCCCCATGGATTGGGATGAGCTTCAAGTCGAGATGGACGTCTGCGATGTGCAGAAGAGCGTGCTCATGCCGCTCGATGTAACCACGGCATGCGGAGGGCACTTTGGCACCAATGACCAGATTGCCATGCTGGTTGCCGCGCATCCCGATCGTCTGTGGGGATTTGCGAGCGTAGATCCGCAGGTGAGCGGTGCCGCAGACGAATTGGAGCGCGCCTTTACCGAGTTGGGGGCAAAGGGGCTTTGCCTGCATCCGGCAAAGCAGGGTTTTGCCCCCGATGATGCCGTGGCCGAGCCGCTTTACGAGCTGTGCGAGCGCTATAACAAGCCAGTGGTTTTTCATGCCGGTATGTCTTGGGAGCCGGGCGCGGAGCTCTCGCGCAGTAACCCGCTTGCATTTGAGCACACAATCGCAACGCATCCAAATGTGCGCTTTAGTTTGACCCACTTTGGCTGGCCCTGGGTGCGCGAGACCGTGGCGATGCTGCTCAAGTATCCCAACTGCTACGCGGACACCTCTATCACTTACATCGATTCGCCCGAGGAGATGATGCAGCGTCTTTTCACGGTCGATATGGGGCCGCTGTGGTATGAGCGCGCGCTATCGCATCAAGTGATGTTCGCCAGCAATACGCCACGCTTCCGTGCGTTCAAACTCAAGCGGGCGCTCGATACCGTGTCCATGCGCGATGATGCGCGAGAAAGGCTCTACTGGGGTAATGCCCTGCGTTTTCTTGAAGGGGATGAGTGAACATGGTGACGCTCGAGACATTGAGCTATCTATCGACTGCTCCGGACCAGTTCATCGATATTACCGAAGACGTGCACGCTGCCATCGAACGCAGCTCGGTGACGAATGGCTTGGCAGCGATTATTTTGTCGCATACGACCTGTGGAATCGTGGTAAACGAGGGGCTGCCCTGCGTGGAGACGGATCTTATGGAGACGCTTGATCGCATCGCCCCGCTCGATGCCCCCTATGCGCATGCACACTTCCTGCCGAGCTATGGAGCTACCGGCAACAACTCCTGCGGGCATATCAAGAGCATGATTTGTGGAAACAGTTGTTTCTTTCCCGTCCAAGATGGCCACATCGTGTGCGGAGGTGCCCAGAACATCTATCTTGCGGAGTTTGACGGTCCGCAGAAGCGAAAAGTGTACGTCGAGGTGTTGGGGGAGTAACGCCCCTGCAATAGCCCTATGAAGGAGCACGTTATGTCGTTTCTAACTTCGATGTTCAAGACCGAAAAGCCGGTTATCGGAATGCTGCACCTGCGTCCTCTGCCGGGCGATCCACTGTTTTATCCGGGTGGAATCGTATCGCAGGTCGTGGAAGCCGCCAAGCGCGATCTCGAAGCGTTGCAGCAGGGCGGTGTCGATGGCATTTTGATTACCAATGAGCTCTCGATGCCCTATGAGCAGCACGTTTCTCCCTCAACCCTTGCATCGATGGGCTATGTAATCGGGGCTCTGTCCCATGATTTGTCGACCCCTTGGGGAGCTGAGGCTATTTACGATGGTGATGCCACAATCGAGCTGTGCGCTGCCGTCGATGCGCAGTTCACGCGCTGCAATTTTTGCGGTGCCTGGGCCGGTGATCTCGGGCTGATTAACCGAGATTTCGCGCACACCATGCGTCGCAAGGCGGCGCTGCGCTTGGACGACCTCAAGCTTTTTCACTTCATCACGAGCGAGGGGGAGGTTTATCTCAACGACCGCACGACTGCGGACATTGCCGATTCACTTCTCTTTAATTGCCTACCGGATGCGATGGTCATCGGCGGTTCGGCTGCCGGTCGTGGCGCTTCGGGCGAGCTTGCCGATGAGGTTCGCGAGCGTGTTGGCGAAGTGCCTGTGGTATGTGGCACCGGTTGTCGCGAAAATACCGTGGCTGACGTATTTGCTCACTACGATGGCGCGTTTGTCGGCACGTGCTTAAAGCGCGACGGAAAGCTGGATGCCCCGGTTGATGTTGAGCGGGTAGTTCGTTTTATGGCTGCCGCTCGTACGGCGCGGGGGGGAGTAGGCACCTATGGCGTTTTATCTGGGTATTGATATTGGGACAAGCGCCTCTAAAGGCGTTTTGATCGATGATCGATGCAACATCGTTTGCCAGGCCTCTTGTGGACACGAGACGGACAACCCGTGTGATGGATGGTACCAGCATGATGCGGAGGCAGTTTGGTGGGGCGATTTTTGCCGCTTGTCGCGCGAGCTGGTGGTGCGATCGGGGGTTAACGCGGTGCAGATCGGATGCGTCGGCCTTTCCGCATTGGGTTGCGACTGCGTGCCGGTCGATACCGAGTGCAACGCGCTGGCGCCCGCGATTTTGTACGGAGTCGATGCACGTTCGAAGCCGCAGATTGACGAGCTTCTTTCCGAATATGGGTCAGATCGCGCACGCGAGCTTTTCGGGCACGATCCCTGTTCGTCAGATATTGCTCCAAAGATCTTGTGGTTTAAGGAGAATATGCCCGAGGTGCACGAACGTGCTGCGAAGTTCCTGACGGCGTCATCGTTTCTGTGCGCAAAGTTGACGGGGCGTTTTACGGTGGACCGTTATTTGGCGGAGGATTTTCTTCCCCTATATGACCGCTACACTTGGAAGGTTGATGCTCGGGAATGTGCTCGTTTCTGCCGGCCTGACCAGATGGCGGAGGTAATGTCGGCTACCGATATTGCCGGGGTGATTACGCAGCGTGCGGCTGAGGCGACGGGGCTCGCGGCAGGGACACCTGTCTTAGTGGGAACGGGCGACTCTGGTGCCGAGGCCATTTCGACGGGTGTATTCCGTCCCGGCGATATGATGGTTCAGTTGGGGAGTACGGCGTATTTCATCTACCTAGCTGATCATATGATCGATGATGCCCGTCTGTGGCCAGGGACGTTTATCATTCCCGGAACTTACGGGATCTGCGCGGGGACCAATACGGCGGGTGCGCTCACATCGTGGCTGCGCCAAGAGCTGTATCGCGACGCCGTAGAGGCCGAGGGCCACGGTGGCCCCGATGCATATTCGGTTATGGCGCATGATGCCGCCGACGTGGCGCCGGGTGCCGATGGGATCCTGTGTCTGCCGTACTTTGCGGGGGAGCGTACTCCGCTCAACGATCCCGAGGCGCGTGGCGTCTTCTTTGGCTTGACCGGAAGGCATACGCGAGCCCATATGGTTCGCGCCGCCTTGGAAGGCGTCGCGTATACCGTTGCATCCCATGTCGACATTATCGAGCGAGAGCATGGACTGCCAATTGGGCGCATTATGCTTGTCGGAGGTGGAACCAAGAATCCAGTTTGGATGCAGGCTATCGCCGACGTATGCGGGCGCGAGGTCTCGGTTGCCAAGGTTACGGTGGGCGCATGCTTCGGCGATGCCATCATGGCAGCTCTCGCAGGTGGCGCCTATGCATCATGGGATGAGCTCGCCCAAGTCCTTGGCGTTGCGCAAACAATCGTACCCGATATGGCTGCCCACGAGTTATATGCGTCGCGCCGCCATATCTTTGACGAATTGTATGCACGCAACCGTGATCTCATGCACGAATTGGTGTAATGCTGCCGAATTGTACTGCCTTCCAAAATAGGGACTGCGTTGTGCGATTCGCATGTCCCTTGGCATTTTTGCCCTCAGGGGTTAGCGAAGGTCAAAAACAGAGTGCGCATTTGCTAAAACTACCGACTCGATGCGCTTTGCGTCACAGTTTTTGAGTGAGGCAATGCGCATCGAGGCCCTTGCGAGCGATTTGATGAGCGACTGCGCGCTTGTTTCTGTGTTTGGCTCGGCCGGCGCATCGGTCTCGAGCAGTAGACGGTCGAGTGGAATCTGTCGGGCATATTCGCGGCCGCGCTTGGTGGCGAGCATACGCTCGTTCACGGAAAAATAGCAGCCTGCGTTTCGCGCGCGGACGAGTTCGTCCGAAGTACCGCTAAACCAGTGGAAGATGATAGCGGGGGAGTCGGGGTTTGGGATGAGTAGTCCATACGATTCGAGGACGTCCAGTACGGTTCCTGCCGAACGAACGGCGTGAATTGATATCACACGCCCGACAAGAGGATGCTGCACGAGCGCATCGCAGAGCCGGTCAAGCGCCTGTATTTGTAGCGGCTCGCTTCCTGCAAAGCGTGCGGAAAAGTCGAGTCCCACCTCGCCGATGTAGCGCTCTTGGGCAGCAACTTCGCAAAGCAGGTTGACTTCGGCGGGACCGCAGCGACCGTCGGCGAGCCACCAGGGATGGAGGCCGACGCCCGCGATAATGTTTGGGTAGCGGCTGGCTCGCTTTTTTGTTGCCGCGAAGTCGCGTGGGTCGACTCCGCAATCAAAGACCCCCAACCCTATAGCCGCAGTTTCGTCGGCAACAGCATTCGGGTAAGTCATCAAATCAAGATGGCAGTGTGCATCAAATAACCGGGGCTCCATCTCGGCGCACTCCGCTAGTCCAGGCGCTGGCCGTCGGCGCGCACGCGCTCGGTGCCGCGTCCGCTGATCTGTCGGATAACCTCGCCGGCAATCATCTGGCCCATGATGGGCGGCATAAAGCTCGCGGTTCCCAGCTCGGTACGCTCGTGGATGTTGGAAGGGTCGCGAGGCTGTGTCTTAACCGATTCCTCGCAGCTAAACAACACGCGAAGGCTCTTGATGCCATGCTTTTTGCACTCTTTGCGCATGATGCGGCTCATGGGGTCACGTACCGTATCGAAAATGTCGGCAAAGCGGAGGCACTCGGGATGGAGCTTGTTGGCCCCACCCATGGAGCTAACCAAACGAACGTCGTGGTCCTGAGCATATTTGGCAATGGTGAGCTTGGCCGAAATGGTGTCGATGGCGTCGACGACGTAGTCGAGCTTGCCGTCCGTCTGCTCCAAAACGTTCGCGAAGAACTCATCAATGTTGTCGCTCAACAGGTATTCGGTACGCTTGATGACGGTGGCGGCGGGGTTGATATCGTTGATCATGGCTTCCATTACGTCCACCTTGCGCTTGCCGATGGTGCTGTGAAAGGCGATGGCCTGGCGGTTGATGTTGCTGGGCGCGATGATGTCCTTGTCCAGGATCACAAAATGGCCGATGCCGCCGCGGGCGAGCGCTTCGCAGCAGTTGGATCCCACGCCGCCGCAGCCGAGCACCAGCACCGTGGCGTTGGCGAGTTTATCAAGCGCCTCGCGGCCCATGATGATCTCGAGCTTTGTGTCGCGTGTCTCGACGGGAGCTGCAGCTGCGGTTTCGGTCATAGATATCCTCCGATGGGGAAGCGGATCGAGTTTTGGCTAATGTCATTATAGGGACTATCACGATTCCATTTGAGCCCTAGGGGCTTGTTGAAATGAGATCGGGATTCGCATAAGATGAAGCAGATGGCACCCGTTGCCGCGGGTTAGCCAACTCCGAAACACGTTTATGGCGTGAGAAGTGGCCGTCTTCGCACTACGCGGGGGCGGCTATTTTTTTGAGTATAAGATTAGATAATTAGACAAACATCTAAATACCGAGTATAGTGTGCGCGTCGAACGAAATGCTGAGAGGAGGTCCTATGCCGGGAGAGGGTTTTAAAGCGCTGGCTGATCCTACGCGGCGGCGCATTTTGGAACTGCTGCGCGAGGGCAGCTGCACGGCAGGGGAACTTGCTGCGCATTTTGACATTAGCAAGCCGTCATTGAGCCATCACTTGTCGACGCTCAAAAGCGCCGGGTTGGTGACCGACGAACGTCATGGCCAAAGCATCGTTTACAGCTTAAACACCACCGTCATGCAGGACTTGATCGGTTGGTTTATGGGCTTTACAAACACGGAAGGTGATAAGGATGAATAACGAAAACAAGGGCATTCACGCCACGGGGGTATCGTCGCGCGCGTGGGCCATGCTTGTTGTGGTCTGCGCTATTAATGTTGCTGCGCATCTCTGGGTGATGCCGAGCTTGCCGGCGCAGATTCCCACGCACTGGGGCGCGAATGGCGCCGTCGACGGTTGGGGTCCTAGCTGGATGGCCTCCGCGCTCGGCGTGCTGCCTCTGGCGCTTCTCGCAATGTTCTACGTGGTGCCGCGCATCGATCCCAAAGGTGAGGCATATCGAACCTCGGGCAAGTTCTATCAGGGCTTCGTAATCGCCTTCACCTTGTTCATGTGCGCCATAAGCTGGCTGGGAGAGCTTACGGTCTGGGGCGTTGTGCCGGCGGTCGGTTCGGTCAACGTGCTGATTTCCGGTGCTGTCGGTTTGCTGTTCATCGGCGTAGGCAACTACTTGCCGCGCGTAAAGCAGAACTATACGCTCGGTATCAAGACGCCCTGGGCGCTTGCCGATCCCGAGAACTGGCGCCGTACGCAGCGCTTTGGCGGTGCTTGCTTTATGGTGCTGGGCGTTGGTCTGATTGTGATGGGTGTGGCGGGCAGCGTGCTATCGAGTGAAGTCGTCGCCACAGTGATTGCGGTGCTGGCGTTTGGATCGGCCGGAGCTGCCTACGTCTACTCGTATCTGCTGTGGCGCAAGTCTCAGCGGGCTGTTCGGTAAGGTTGCGGAAAACTAGCGTACGCAGTTCATATTTTGTTCCGGGGGACTTTTCCCAGGTAGTATTAGGGGGTGTGGGCAACCATGCCCCTTTTCGTTACGTTTCAGAGCTGATTTCCTCATTTCGTTTCTACTAAAGCGAAACAAGAATAGGGAAACGGCAGGTAGAAAGGATAAAACAGGCAAATGGCAGAGTTTATCTACCAGATGTATCAGGCTCGCAAGGCCCATGGCGACAAGGTAATCCTTGACGACGTGACCCTGAGCTTCTACCCCGGTGCCAAGATCGGCGTCGTGGGCCCCAACGGCATGGGCAAGTCGACCCTGCTCAAGATTATGGCCGGTATCGAGGAGGTCTCCAACGGCGATGCCAGGCTTACCCCCGGCTATACCGTGGGTATCCTGCAGCAGGAGCCGCCGCTCGACGACGACAAGACCGTCATCGAGAACGTGCGCATGGCGTTTGGCGACATGATCGCCAAGGTCGATCGCTTCAACAAGATCGGCGAGGAGATGTGCGACCCGGATTGCGACATGGACGCCCTCATGGCCGAGATGGGAAAGCTCCAGGACGAGATCGACGCCGCCGACGGCTGGGATATCGATTCCAAGCTCGGCCAGGCCATGGACGCCCTCCAGCTGCCTGATTCCGACATGCCGGTCAACGTGCTCTCCGGCGGTGAGCGCCGTCGCGTGGCGCTGTGCAAACTGCTGCTCGAGGCTCCCGACCTGCTGCTGCTCGACGAGCCCACCAACCACCTGGACGCAGAGTCGATCCTGTGGCTCGAGCACTTCCTGCACAACTACCAGGGTGCGGTCCTTGCCGTCACGCACGACCGCTACTTCCTGGATAACGTTGCCGAGTGGATCTGCGAGGTCGACCGCGGCCATCTCTACCCCTACAAGGGCAACTACTCCACGTATCTGGAGACCAAGGCCGCCCGAATCGAGGCGCAGGGCAACCGCGACGCCAAGCTCGCCAAGCGCATGGAGGCCGAGCTCGAGTGGGTACGCAGCTCGCCCAAGGCCCGTCAGGCCAAGAACAAGGCCCGTCTGGCTCGCTACGAGGAGATGGAGGCCGAGGCCCGCGCAAGCCAGAAGCTCGACTGGACCGACATCTGCATCCCTGTGGGCCCGCGTCTGGGCAACAAGGTGCTCGAGGCCCATCATCTGCACAAGGAGTTCGACGGTCGTGTGCTCATCGATGACCTTTCGTTCACCCTGCCGCGCAACGGCATCGTGGGCGTCATCGGCCCCAACGGTGTGGGCAAGACCACGCTGTTCAAGACCATTGTGGGTCTGGAGCCGCTGACTTCGGGCGAGCTCGAGATTGGCGAGACCGTCAAGATTTCCTATGTCGATCAGAACCGTTCTGGCATCGACCCCGATAAGAACCTGTGGGAGGTCGTCTCGGACGGCCTGGACCACATGATGGTCGGCGAGACCGAGGTTCCGAGCCGTGCTTATGTGGCGAGCTTTGGCTTTAAGGGCCAGGACCAGCAGAAGCGCGCTGGCGTACTCTCCGGTGGCGAGCGCAACCGTCTGAACCTGGCGCTCACGCTCAAGCAGGGCGGCAACCTGCTGCTCCTCGACGAGCCTACGAACGACCTCGACGTCGAGACGCTGTCCTCGCTCGAAGCGGCGCTGCTCGAGTTCCCGGGCTGCTCGGTGGTCATTAGCCACGATCGTATGTTCCTGGACCGCGTTGCCACGCACATCCTGGCGTGGGAGGGCACCGATGAGAACCCGGGCAACTGGTATTGGTTTGAGGGTAACTTCGAGGCCTATCAGGCCAACCGCATCGAGCGCCTGGGCGAGGACGCAGCCCAGCCGCATCGTATTCACCGCAAGCTCACGCGTGACTAGTAGCAAGTAGAAAGGCCGCCAGCAAGGGCGGCCTTTCTTGTAGCAATTGCACTGCAGCTATGCCCTGGCTGCTGGTTTGATTCATAATCAAAGTCATCTCTTTGGGATTAAAGCCCGTTTTTGCTATGAGTGATTTTCTAATTCCGTTTAAAACGTAAAGACGTATTGGGTTACAAGGACATAAGCAAATCGAATTGAAATATAACCAGTGCTGTAACGTTACAAAAAAGGTTATAGAATAGGAGTATCTTATAAGTCGCTCCTCTATCCTCTAGAAAGAAGAACATATGCTTTCGCGTCGTCGTTTTCTGCAACTTGTCGCGTCTTCAATTGTCGCCTTGGCCGCACGTCCGAAAGAGGTTTTTGCTTCGACGGGCAATATTGATGGTGAGCAGATACAATTTACTTCAGAAATTGCGCAAGAGCTTGCCGATAAATATATAAAGGGACTCCTCGGCTCTTCGTATACGCCTTCTGACCCTATTCCTTTTGTAGACGTTGATGGGTCCCCGCTTGGCTACATTGTTCCGGTTGTGACATTCAATAGAGCCGCGGGCTATTTGGTTTTAGATGCTTCAGATGATGAAATACTTACGGGATATCGTTTTGGAGACGGCTTAGTCAGCCCTATGGATCGGGGAGGAGATCTTGGTGTTGAGTCTTATTCTTTCAATAACCCAGTCGTAATGATCAATCCATTCGAATTCGGTGTGCAATCTTTGGACGGTTCAATAACAACAAATTGCGGACGAACAATCCCGGCTGTTTCCATAGAAGGACGGCCTGTCGTTTTATCGAATAAACCTTCAAGCTGGAACGATGTCGTAATTTACGCAACTCAAATGCAGGATTACACAGTATCTGGATTTCGTTCCATTTCTCAGTTTATGTCATATGATGAAAGCGAGATTAAGAGGCTTACTGCCCACTATGCTTGTATGGTGACAGCATTTTCGAACGTTGCGGAACTGTATGGCATTGCCAATTTATATAGCGACCCTTCGCAATATATGCAGATATGGAATTACACCAATACCCATGCTCTTTCCGATGAAGAACAGACTGTTCCCGGCGTTGTTTTGGGCGGAACGCCGATATCAACCTGTGCAACGGGGTTTACAAATTACTGCGCAAGCAGAGGAAGTACTCTTATCGCCCGCACTGTCTCCTCTCCGGCTATCGCGAGCATTCAAAATGAGATTAACTCTAATAGACCGAATGTTTTACATGCGAGTTTGTACAACGGATCAGCCCATTCTGTAACAGCGGAGGCTTACGCCACACTTACTGGTAAGAAAACTGGAGAGACAAGGCAGATGATTGGCATAGCGGACGGCTGGAATTCATCTTTATCCTTCCTGAAGTATGATCAGAGCTATTATGCGTGGACTTATGGAACGACTTTTTCGAAGTAGGGCGATTCGTCTAGCTCTGTCTTTGGTGCTGATGGCTTCATTGGTGGGCTGTTCAACAAAGGAAGAGATATCGCGCGGAGGTTCCGGAGAAGTGACTGCGACAGACTCAGGTTCATTAGAAATAGCTGGCGGGCATGCCGATGTGATGTTACAAGGAAAAGGCGTGCTTAGGTCGATTGATGCTGAAGACGCTGTCTGCTCAATAGAGGATTTGAAGACAGGTGAAACTGCATCGTACCGAGTTTCAGATAATGCTGCGAATATGATTGAGTCGATACCGACTGGAGCGCAGGTTTCTTTTAGATACTTTGCTCCGCAACTTGAGGATGAGCTTGCTTCTCTGGTGTCTATATGCGCCGATGACAACTAAAAGGCCTGAATTCAAACGGCCTCGGATGGTCAATTGGCTATCCGAGGCCGCTTTTTACTCGACCGGGGCTTCGACCTTGTCGATGGCCCAGGTGGCTCCGAGGCCGCCGGTGGTGTTGCGGCGAATGCGTACGGTGACTTCGTGGCGTTTGCCGGCCTGTGTGTAGCGCAGGGGGAAGCTCGCGCGGTTACGGCCGGCCTCGATGGTACCGCGCTCGCGAGCGATCCAGTAGTACTCGCCGACGATGCCGAGGGTGTCGGCGCCGTAGGGGAGATAAGTCGACAGCTGGTGCAGCAGCGGGCTAGGGCAGAAGACCTCGGTCGCGAAATCGATGGGGAAGTCCCCGGGGATGGTCGGTGCTGCGGGAGCGGGGGCCGGTGCTGAATTGGGGACCGGAGTCGGTGCAGGTGTGGGAGCCTGGTCACAGGCGGGTGCGGATGCGGACTCAATGACAAGTGCAGACTCAGATGCCGCTTCTGGCTTAGCTATGGAATCTGTCGGTTCCACGGAGATGGACGTGTCTTCGGTCCCGGTTTTGGCATCGGCCTGCGGAGTGTCCTCTGCCTCGACGTTCGGCTTGGCCTCGACCGGCGTGGATACCATGGTGGTGATGCCGGCGTTGGCGTTCTCGGGGTCGTAGACAACCGTGAGCGAGATGGCAGGCTGGGGCGCCTCGGGCTCCGGTGCTGCCTCGGCAGCATCTTGATCCGCGAGCTCGTCGGACTGATTGTCCTCGGTGTTGTCGCCAAAGACATCGTGGTTCTGGAACACGGGCGCCTCGGGCTGGCCAGCCGCCTCTTCGGTTGTCGACTTGGGGGCCTTGTTGAGCTCCGCAGTGGCTTCCTGCTCGGATATGACTTCGGGATCGGTCGTGGCGGCGATTTCGGTTTCGGCCTCTGCTGTTACTCCAATAGCGACTTCGATCTCTGTCTCGGGCTCGGGTTCCGGCACGGCTCCAACCATGGCTTCGGGCTCGGGACGCTTAACGTGCTTGGGGCGCACGGCCTTCAGGTCCTTCTTGCCGCGCTTCTTCTTTTTGTAGGACTGCTTGGCGCCCTTGGTAGCTTTGCGCTTGTCCTCGCCCTTGGCAAGGGCGGCATCCCATGCCTCGTTGGCGATGACGGTGGCATACAGGCGGCCGCCTTTGAAGACGGTCAGCTTAATGCAGTCGTTAAGCTCCTCGAGCAGCTCGCGCGTGGACTCAAAGCCTAGGTCATAAGCAGTCATGTCGTCTGCGGCGAGCGCCTCCTCGACCTGTGTCATAAATGTTTGCTTGCCGCATCCAATCGCATCGCGCAGCAGGCGATACAGATAGATGTGGTTGCCCAGCGCAAGCGTGGGTCTAACTATTGTCTTGCTCATGGCAAATCTCCTCTTTACATAGGTAAAGCATCTTACCATCGCAGAGCTTTCGCCATGGCGGCGCCCAAGGCAAACGGGCGCGAACCGCTGTCGATTCGCGCCCGTTATACAGGTCGGTTATCTATGAGAGGCAAATGTGCTTAGTTGCCCGATGCCGTGCCTTGGCTCGAGTTGTCGGATGCCGTGCCAGACGCGGTTCCGCTCGAGCTGTTCGAGCTGTTGGTGTTGCTGCTGTCTGCTGTGCCCGTTCCCGAAGTGCTGTCGCTCGTCTGGCCGCCCGTGCTCGGCTGCGAACCGTCAGTCGTTTGGCTTGAGTCGGTCGTGCCGGACGGCGTGCTGTTGTTGGCCGTAGAGGAATCGGTGCCCTGCGATTGGCTTTGGGTGTTCGAGGACGAATTGGCAGAGGTAGAACTCTCTTGCGTATCGTCCGTCTTTGCCTGCTGATCCTGCGACTGGGTGTTGCCATCTGCATCGCTCTCGGTCGTGCGCGACGAAAGGATCGGCTCGGGACGCTCGCCCAGACCCTCACCGGCAGTGGTTATAAGGATGGCGCCGGCGCAGGCGATAACCGCGACGATGGCGATGGCGATCGAGAAGATGATGACCTTCTTTTGCGTCTGGCTGCGCTCTTCCGCCGCCTTGGCGCGTAGGCTGTTGGGGGCGACGCGCGTCGTGGTCGCGCGTCCCGCGACCTGGCGCATCTCCTGCGTAGTCGCGGCGCCGCCCAGGTGCTCCTCGGCATTAAGCTCAACGGGCTCATAGGCGCCGGCGGGGTAGTCAACGGCGGCGTGCGTACCTTTGAGGGCTTCGGCGCTGGCAGAGATAAAGTGGCGGTAGACCTGCGAGGACACAACGGTGATGACCGAGCTCACGGCGGCACCAATTACTGAACCAGCGATACCAATCTTGGAGGCAAGCGCGACGCTCGTGGCGGCAGCTGCGGCGCCGGCGATGATCTGGGGAATAGAAATGTCGTCGAACAGGCCCTTTTTGGGCGCGATGGCCATGGTCTGTCCGATGGAATGGTTCTCGTGTGCGCCGTTGTTGAGCGATGCCGGTGTCATGACTCGCGTGCGCGGTGCGTCGGTATATTCAGTCGTCATACGGGGTCCTCCCGGTTCGTTTAGTGCTGCGACAGGTTGTTCAGCCTTAAGGGTACCCAGTCGGTGTGAACCGGAGATGGATTCGCCCGCAACACCATCAACTCACCAAAGCGCGAAACTTCTCCTCAGGCTGATCGAATGAAGACGGGGCGAATCGTTCGGATGTCGAAAGGAAGGTTGACCGGATTTGAAATCCCGTGGAATAATCGGGCTCGCGGCGCTGTTGCTTGCGCCGGGTAGGGAGCGTCATGAAAATCCTTAAGCGGATCAACAACAATACGGTTATCTGCGTAAACGCCAAGGGCCGTGAACTCGTGGCAATTGGCCGCGGTATCGGGTTTCCCAATGGCCCCGATGAGGCCACACTCGATAAGATCGAGCGAACCTTCTACGGTGTCGACTCGCGCTACCTAGCGCTGCTCGACGAGATCGATCCTCAGGTGATGGAGTTCTCCGCCCAGATTGCCGATATCGCTCGCTCCAACATCTCGCGCGAGCTCTCGGCAAACCTTCCCTTTACCATGGCTGACCATATCGCCTTTGCCATCAAACGCTGCCGCGAGCATATGTTTGTGCAGATGCCGCTCTCCTATGATGTGCAGCAGATGTACCCCATTGAGTACAAGATCGCCAAGTTCGCGATCGAGGGCATCAACCGCGGCTTCAACGTCAAGATGCCGCGGGGGGAGGCGAGCGGTATCGCGCTCTGTATCGTCAACAGCGTGGTCGCCTCGTCTTCAAAGGCCAAATCCAATACGGTGCGTAAGGACGAGGTGATGCTCGAGAGCTTCACCAAGATTATCGAATCCGAGCTGGGGGTTTGCGTGGACCGCGACGGCTTTGACTTTTGCCGTTATGCCACGCACGTGCGCTACCTGTTAGAACGCGTGCAGACAGGAGAGCCCCTCAACACGGAGAACGGCGCGCTTTACGGACCGCTCTGCGAGCAGCATCCCGACGTGGCCGTGTGCGTCGACCGCATGGCCGCGCTTATCGAAGAGCGCTTTGACGCCGGGCTCGCCGATGAAGAGAAAGTCTACCTGATGCTCCACGTCAATCGCGTCTGCGCGGGATCTAGGTCCTAATCGACCGCTCGCCGCTGAAATTTGACCGTTGGCCGGTTTCGACTTTCGTAAAAGCAACTGTTGGATGTAGTTTCATAGTCACATAAGGTGTTATTCGAGAAGAGCCTCGAAGCATGACGTAGACAGTTCCCTGTCCGCTTTGTGCTTTGGGGCTCTTCTGTTTTCGTCTTCTTCTTGCTTTTCTCGATTTGCCTCGTGTCAGGCCTGCCGTAATCGGTTCTTCGCGTGTGCGCAAACGGGAAGACAGAAAAGCAAGGGAGTTCAGCTATGACTGACAATAAGAAAATCGCAGCGGACGTGCTCGAGGCCGTCGGTGGCAAGGAGAACGTGACGTTTGTTGCGCACTGTATGACGCGCCTGCGTTTTAACCTCAAAGATATCGATGCCCCCGATATCAAAGAAGTGAAGAAGATTGGCGGTGTGTTGGGTGCTCAAATCTCCGGAGGGCAGTTCCAGGTAATCGTGGGCCAAAACGTGCCCAAGGTTTATGACGAGCTCTGCAAGATCGGCGGCTTTGCCAAGCAGGACGCCATCGACGAGAACCTTGATGCTCCTAAGCAGAAGCTCACACCTAAGGTTATTGGCAATAACATCCTCAACTACCTGTCAAGCTCCATGGTGCCTATGATCCCCGTCCTAATGTGTGCTGGCCTGTTCAAGACCGTAGCGGTGGTGCTGGGACCTACGATGGCGGGCGTGCTGTCCGACACAAGCGACCTTTATGTTCTGATGAACATGGTTTATGACGCAGCGTTCTATTTTATCCCCATCTACCTTGGCTATAATGCGGCTAAGAACATTGGCGTAACGCCTGTCCTCGGTGCCTTTATGGGCGGCATTCTTATCGACCCGACCATGATTCAGCTTGCGACCGATGGAGCTCAGTTCTCCGTTTATGGCATTCCCTGCGTCGCCGCAAACTACACAAAGACGGTTCTTCCCATTCTTCTGTCCGTGTGGGCGATGAGTTATATCGAGCGCTTCTTCCGCAAATATGTGCCAGATACCCTTTCAACGGTTTTCGCGCCTTTCCTTACCATGGTCGTCGCTGTTCCTGTGTCTCTCTGCGCTCTCGCCCCTGTTGGTTCATGGGCCGGTAATGCCCTCGCCGCCGGTTTTGAGTTCCTTGGTACTTCCGGTGGTATCGCCGCCATCCTCGGAGGAGGTATTCTGGCGGGTCTTTGGTGCCCAATGATTATTACCGGCATGCATGTGGCGGTTGCGATGATTGCCATCGCTAACTATATGACTGTGGGAACCGACAGCTTTGTTTTGGTTGCGACGGGCGTTAGCCTTTGGGCGACCTTCGGCTGCGAGGTGGCGACCTGGCTCAAGCTGCGCGATAAAGACGAGAAGAGCATGGCATTCGGCTATTTGGTTGCAAACATTGTCGGAGGCGTCGGCGAGCCTTTCATCTACGGCATGATGCTGCGCTATCGCCGCGTGTTTGTCTGGAAGATTATCGGATCCTTTGTTGCCGGTGCGCTTGCAATCGCTCTCGGAGCCACGGTTTATACTGCCGGCGCGGCATCTAACTTCTTGGAGTTCCTCGCGTTTGCGGGCGGCGGGCCCCAGAATCTCATCAACTTTGGAATCGCTGCTGGTGCAGGCTTCCTTGTGAGCGCCTTGGGCACGTATTTCCTGGGCTTTACGGCGGATGAGCTCGAGAATGGCCCCGTTTCCGAGCGTTAAGTTTTCTACGGCCTGCGTGTGGCAGGACGCATTGGAAGGGCGTCCATGACGCCCTTCTCTTGTTGTATTTCTATTTCCGATGTTTGGGCGGCGTGTGCCGCGAAGAGTTGGAGTTGGAATGAACATAGAGTTTGGAATCTCGAAGATTGACGTAACACCCCAGTCTCCTTGCCGCATGGGCGGCTACAACAGAAAAGGTGCCTGGACGGATGTTCTTGATCCTATTGAGGTCAACGCTAGCGCTGTCTGTGTTGATCTTGTCCCGTTTATTCTTATCGAGCTCGATTCAATAATGGTGTCGAAAGAATTTTCCCTTTCGGTCAAGAACGCCGTATCGTCAAAAACGGGCATCGATTCGAGCAATATCGTCGTCGCATGCATTCATACCCATTCTGCACCATGCTATTTTAAGCTTGCCTACGAGGACACGTTACCTGAAACCGAATTGACGAGTGATTTGACTGGCTTGGCTACCGAGGCGGCGGTATCTGCATGGGCGTCCAGGTCGAAGGCGACCGTATCGATGGAGATGTTAGGCATCGAGGGACTGTACGGGAATCGAAATGTTCAGGGCGGTCCGGCCGATAAACAGGTAAGTATTTTCTCGTTTGAGGACGCTCAAGGCGGTCGCCCAATTGGAAAAATGCTGTTCATGTCCGCTCATCCTACCATCCTTAATGGGAAAAGCGCCGTCCTCTCTGCTGATTTGATTGGGCATGTCAGGCAGCGTTTGGAGAGGAAATATGGCTGTCCTGTACTTTGCGTCAACGGAACGTGCGGGGATGTGTCGACGCGTTTCTATCGGCAAGGGGAGGGAATTGCCGAACTCGAGCGCACGGCTAACGAACTTTGCGCTCAAATTGAATCCAAGCGTGAGCGCGCGGCACTCAGAGTTGATACTCCGCGTTGGGGCTCTATCAGCATGAAGAGTGTCTACGATGCAAAAACAGATCCGGATTGGATCGAGATGACCAATCGGGTAGAGGCTATGGATGCGAGCCCGATGCGAGACTTTCTCCTTAAGCGGCAACAACTTAAGCTCTCGATGGGGAAAATCGAGCTTGAGCTTCCGAGCCAGTTTGCGGTAATTGGTAACTGCATTTTTATCACGATGCCATGCGATACGTGTAGCACATTAGGCTTGGATTTTAAGAGGGCGTTTAGCCAATACAACGTCTTTGTTATCGGCTATGCGAACACGTACTGCAACTACCTTGTGCCTCAGGAAGACTACGGCAAGTATTTTGAAACCTACAACTCGCGAACGCCGCGCGGGGTTGCCGATGCGTTCGTTGCGCGAATCATTCAGGCGGTCGGTGCCGCACTATAGCAGGCGCTATAGACCATCGTGGTAGATGAACCGGTCAGGATTATACGGAGCATGTATTGTGTCAATCATTGAACCTCTCATCCAACAAGTCCTTATCATGTTTTTGCTCATGGGAATGGGCTACGCTCTAAACCGCTTGGGCATATTGAGCGAGCAGGCTGCAATAGAATTCGGAAAGTTGCTCATCAACCTTGTGATTCCCGCAATCATTCTCAAATCATTTTGGATCGAGTATTCGTTTCAGAGGATGTATGAGTTGGGAATGACCTTAATGCTGTCGGCGGCGATGTTGTTGCTCGCTTGCGTTGTTGCCCGCCTGTTGTTCAGGGGCCGTCCCATCGACATTTTTGCTGCGGCATTCTCGAATGCTGGATTTGTGGGAATACCCCTTGTTGAAGCGGCGCTTGGAAAAGATGCCGTGTTTTTCATCACGTGCATGATCGCTCTTCTCAATGCCATGCAATGGACATACGGGCAGTATCTGCTGTCGGGGTCTAAAAAATGTATGAGTCCTAAAGCGATCCTGACAAGTCCAATGGTCATGGCTTTATTGGGCGGTTTCTTGATTTTTACCCTTCGTGTCCCAACGGTCCCTCTGGCACAGTCAGTGCTTTCGTATATCTCGGGGCTCAACACTCCGCTAGCAATGATGACTCTCGGTATCTATCTTGCTCAGTCTGATTTGATGGCGCTCCTGAGGGCGAAAAGCTTGTTTGCCGTCTCATCGGTCAGGCTGCTTGTCATTCCGATTCTTTCGCTCCTGTTCCTATGTCTCTTTCCATGTGATAGGTCAATTAAGATGGCGCTGCTGATTGCGGCTGCGACCCCCACCGGCGCGAATGTAGCTATCTTTGCCCAGCAGCATAATAAGGACTATCGATATGCATGTGGAACAGTCTGTGTTACCACCCTTCTGTCTATGTTCACTATGCCAGCGATAGTGTCCTTGTCTCAGCTAGTGCTCTAGGCGCTATGCCACGCACCTGCGGATGAACGCTTCGTGGCGGTCGATTATGGCCGGGGCCCAACAATCCGGACCGCCGTCGATCGTGCTGGCAACAGATGCTATCAACTCATCAAGGGGGCTTGCTATCATTGGCGCACTAGCTTGATGCTAAACTGAATTAATGATTGCGAGGTGGTTTACGTGATGTACCCGTATATGACATTCGAAGATGGTACCGAGGTCATTCATTCTGACCTGATCACAGATGGCGATATCGAAAAGGTCATCGTGCATTTTGAACGACCGACGGCAGAGGGTTTCGACTCCGCTCGTTGCGAGCTGCCTTCTTACAATTGGACCATGTGGGAGGGGCGTTTTACCGACGAGGAGAAGCGAGGTTTTGAGACTTTTCTGAGCAATAACGCCCATCTGCTGTATCGCTACGCCGCAAACGGAGGAGCTAAAGTTGCCTAGCCTTTTTCTTATTGGCGGCTATCGGGTCTTCTTTTGGTCCAATGAAGCGGGCGAGCCAATCCATGTCCATGTTTGCAAGGGGACGCCTTCAGATAACTCGGCCAAAATCTGGCTGACTCGAAGAGGTGGCTGCATTGTCGCTAATAACAAAGCGAAGATCCCCCGGAGCACGCTTGATGACCTCTGTGAAATCATCGCCGCTCAGCATGAATTGATTTGCTCTAAATGGAAGGCATTTTTCCTTGTGGACGAGATCTCGTTCTACTGCTAAACGTCATCCCGGCTTCTCTTTTCCAATTTTAATCATGAGCTTGTCCCATCTGTGCTGATTGAACTTGACAGTACAATGGAGGCGGACTTTCTTGCCGCTGCTCGTTGCGGCTAAACGGATGTGTTGGAGCTCGCATGAACGATTTTCTAAACGGTCAAGTTAAGAACGACGGCTTTTTGCGTGTGGCGGCGGCCTCGCCCAAGATTCGCGTTGCCGATGTCGAGGGCAATGCAGAGGTTGCGTTGGCGGCTGTTCGCGAGGCTGCCGAGCACGGTGTTCGTGCTCTGGTGCTGCCCGAGCTCAACTTGTGCGGCTATACCGCGGCCGATCTGTTCCATAACCGCACATTACTGCATGCCTGCGAGGCGGCACTTGTGCACATCCTCGATGAAACCCGTGAGTTGCCGATCGTCTTTACCGTTGGTTTGCCCGTTGCGGTGACAGAAAACATCTACAACTGCGCCGCCGTGTGCTGCGCGGGCGAGCTTTTGGGTCTTAGCGCCAAGAAGTATTTGCCCAACTATGGCGAGTTCTATGAGCGCCGCTGGTTTGCTCCGGCGCCTGCGGATCCCGTGTGGGTTGAATTTGCCGGTCAGGGTCCGGTCCCGCTGGGTTCGGGGCTTGTCTACCGTTGCTGTGATGAGGGCGCCGAGGATATGGTGCTGGGCGTTGAGGTCTGTGAGGACCTGTGGGTGCCGGCGCCCCCTTCGACCGAGATGGCGCTTGCCGGTGCCACGGTGATCCTCAACCCGTCGGCCTCGGACGAGATTATCGGCAAGGCAGATTACCGCCGCAGCCTCATCTCCAATCAGAGCGCGCGCCTGTACTGCGCCTATGCCTACGCGGACGCGAGCGAGGGCGAGTCCACGACCGACATGGTCTTTGCGGGCGAGAACCTTATCTACGAAAACGGCTCCAAGCTTGCCGCGACCAAACTGCTTACCTGCGATATGGCCATCGCCGACGTTGACCTTGACCGTCTGGTTGCCGAGCGCCGCCGCTCGACGACGTGGACGCGCGCCGACGATGCGCCGGAGGCCACGACCGTTGAGTTTTCGTTTGAGGGCGTGTTGGCCGAAGAACCTGTCCTGCGCGATGCCTGCGATATCGACCGCGTTTTCCCGCGCGCGCCCTTTGTGCCGGCCGACCATGGTGACCTGGCCGAGCGCTGCGAGACCATTCTCGACCTGCAGACTGCGGGTCTCAAGACACGCCTTGCCCACACGGGCACCAAGGCGGCTGTTATCGGTCTTTCGGGTGGCTTGGACTCCACGCTGGCGCTGCTTGTGACTGTGCGTGCTTTCGATGCACTGGGGCTGCCGCGCACGGGTATCACGGCGGTCTCCATGCCCGGCTTTGGCACGACGCACCGCACCAAGTCCAATGCCGAGTCGCTCGCCCGCGGCTTGGGTGTGAGCTTTCGCGAGGTTTCGATCCACGCGGCCGTGGAGCAGCACTTCAAGGACATCGAGCACGATTCGGCCGTGCAGGACGTGACCTACGAGAACAGCCAGGCCCGCGAGCGTACGCAGATTCTGATGGACCTGGCCAACCAGGCTGGCGGCTTTGTCATCGGCACCGGAGACCTGTCGGAGCTTGCGCTCGGCTGGGCCACCTATAACGGCGACCATATGAGCATGTACGCCGTCAACGCGAGTGTCCCCAAGACGCTCGTGCGCCATCTGGTGCGCTATGCGGCCGATGTCTTTGGCGGGCGCATTGCCGAGGTGCTGCTCGATATCCTCGATACGCCGGTGTCCCCCGAGCTTTTGCCGCCCACGGGCGATGGCGAGATTGCGCAGAAGACCGAGGATTTGGTGGGCCCGTACGAGCTGCACGATTACTTCCTCTACTACCTGCTGCGTTTTGGCTTTGAGCCGGGCAAGATCTACCGCATGGCGCTCAAGAGCTTCGAGAGCGTCTACGACGCCAAGACCGTCCACGCGTGGTTGAGTACGTTCTATCGTCGCTTCTTTGCCCAGCAGTTTAAGCGCAGCTGCTTGCCCGATGGTCCCAAGGTGGGCTCGGTGACGCTCAGCCCGCGCGGCGATTGGCGTATGCCGAGTGACGCCAGCTCGCGTCTGTGGCTTGCGCAGATCGACGCGCTCAATGCAATTGACTAAGGTTGGCTAAATTGAACCAATGCGGGGTTTGTAAGCGTTACACTTTTGCAATCTGATGGCCCGTATCGCGCGGCGCTCTTGTCGGAGCGCCGCGTTTTTTATATCGAAAGGTGGCACCATGCAGACATCGCAGCGTCTCGACCGCTTTGGCGTGGAGGTTTTCGCCTCGCTCAACAACAAGCTCCTCGCGCTGAAGGCCCAGGGCAAGACCATTTACAACATGAGCGTGGGTACGCCCGACTTTAAGCCGTACGACCACGTGGTCGAGGCGCTCACGCAAGCAGCCCAAGATCCCGAGATGTGGAAGTATGCCCTGCGCGACCTGCCCGAACTCAAGCAAGCCGTGTGCGATTACTATGAGCGTCGCTTTGGCGTTTCGGGCATTACGCCGTCCATGGTGCAGTCGTGCAACGGCACGCAGGAGGGCGTGGGCCATTTGGGCCTGGCCCTGCTCGATCCGGGTGACACCATTCTGGTTCCCGATCCGTGCTACCCGGTCTTTGAGGCGGGTGCCAAGATCGCCGATGCCAAGCTCGAGTACTATCCGCTGGTTGCCGAGCACAATTACCTGCCCTATGTGGCGGGCATCGATCCCGAGGTGGCCGATCGTGCCAAGTACATGATTGTGTCGCTGCCCGCCAACCCGGTGGGCTCGGTGGGCACGCCCGAGGTCTACGAGGAGATCATCGCTTTCGCCCGCGAGCACAACCTGCTCATCGTCCATGACAACGCGTACTCCGACATCGTGTTCGACGGCGATCCGGGTGGAAGCTTCTTGCAGTACCCTGGCGCGCTCGAGGTGGGCGTTGAGTTCTTCTCGCTCTCCAAGTCGTTTAACGTCACCGGCGCGCGCATCGGCTTTTTGGTCGGTCGCGAGGATGTGGTCTCGGCTTTTGCCAAGCTGCGCGGCCAGATCGACTTCGGTATGTTCTTCCCGATCCAGAAGGCTGCCATCGCGTGCCTCAACGGTCCGCGCGATGAGGTCGAGGCGCAGCGTCTGAAGTACCAGGTGCGCCGCGATGCCCTGTGCGACGGTCTTGAGGGCTTGGGCTGGGAGCGTCCCAACGCGCATGGCTCCATGTTTGTGTGGGCCAAGCTTCCTGGTGGTCGCACCGATTCCATGGCGTTTTGCGAGGAGCTCATGGAGAAGGCCGGCGTTGTGGTGACGCCGGGTGCGAGCTTTGGTCCTTCGGGCGAGGGGCACGTGCGCATGGCGCTGGTCCTGCCGCCCGATCAGATCGCTCTGGCCGTCGAGGCTATTCGCGAGGCGGGTCTGTATTAGAAATCCATTTAGGCGCGTCAATAGCTCGAAACCGATTTCGTGCAGTTATTTTACGAATCCTGCAAATAATTTCGGTAAACGGTCGATATTTGGCTGCGAATAGGAGCATAATCAAAGTCCCGATTGGATATATTGGGATTACGACAAGCCGCTCGGGGTCGTTCCCGGGCGGTTTGTTTGTGGAGCGAGATGGGAGTTTCTAATGGTTAATGAGAAGAAGGTCGCTATTGTCGGCTGCGGTTTCGTCGGCTCGTCTTCGGCGTTTGCGTTGATGCAGAGTGGTCTGTTCTCCGAGATGGTCCTCATCGACGTGGACAAGAACCGCGCCGAGGGTGAGGCCCTGGATATCGCGCACGGCATGACGTTTGCCGAGCCGATGAAGATCTACGCCGGCGATTATTCCGATGTCGCCGACGCTGCCATGATCGTCGTCACCGCTGGCGCTGCCCAGAAGCCCGGTGAGACCCGCCTGGACCTGGTCAACAAGAACGTCAGCATCTTTAAGTCCATTATTCCCGAGATTAAGAAGTCTGGCTTCGACGGCATTCTGCTCATCGTCTCCAACCCGGTCGACGTTCTGACCTACGCCGCCATCAAGATGTCCGGCCTTCCTGAGGGCCATGTCATCGGTTCGGGCACTGTACTCGACACCGGCCGTCTGCAGCAGATGCTCGGCGCCCACGTCGAGGTTGACCCGCGCGATGTCCAGGCCTACGTCATGGGCGAGCACGGCGATTCCGAGTTTGTCGCTTGGTCCAGCGCTCAGGTTGCCGGCGTGCCGCTGAACACCTTCTGCGAGCTTCACGGCCATCTGGAGCATGAGACTGCCGAGAAGCGCATCGCCGAGGACGTCAAGAACTCCGCTTACACCATCATTGAGAAGAAGCACGCCACCTACTACGGTGTCGCCATGGCCGTCAAGCGCATCTGCACCGCTGTCATGCGCGATGAGCAGACCGTTCTGCCCGTCTCCTCGCTCATGGTGGGCGAGTATGGCCTGTCCGATCTTGCCATCTCCATGCCGACCGTCGTTGGCCGCGACGGCGTTGTCTGCCGCGTTCCCGTGCCGCTGAACGATGACGAGCAGCATGAGCTTACCGCCTCCGCCAAGGCCCTCAAGGACATCATCGACAGCGTCGACTTCTCCTGCTAAATCGAGCTCGCCAGAGCGAAAAGCTACAATGAAGGCGTCCGGGTCCACACGGCCCGGGCGCCTTTTTGGTGCAAGGGGGTCAGGTAACTTTGCACCATCCCAATGCACCATAGTTGATGGGAGGGCCATGTCGGATTCGCCTAATTTTTTGACCTATGCCCAGACGGCGTTTGATCCGTTTGAGGAGCGGCCGTTCTGCGCGGTGGATAGCTTGGTCTTTGCGTGGTTGTCCTATTTGCGTTTGCCGGGTGATATGGCGGAGCTGACGAACTGGCAGGGCCTAGACGTGCGTGAGCTGCTGCGTGCCGAGTGCTACCGGGACATGATTGACGACTTGTGGGACCCAGAGGGGAGCAGAGCCTTGTTGGAGGCCGCGACAGCAAGCCCTCGCTACCGTGGCGTGCACGTTTGCGGCTATCGTGCCGTGAGCGATGTGGTGGCGACGGAGCAGTTTGCGGCTATGACGTTCCGATTTCCGGCGGGGTTTAGCTATCTTTCCTTCCGGGGGACCGACAGTACGATTGTGGGCTGGAAAGAGGACTTTAACATGGCGTTCCGGTGTCCTGTGCCGGCCCAGGAATCCGCGGCATGTTATGTGGACGAGGCGGCGGATGCGATTGACGGGCCGCTTTTGTGCGGAGGTCATTCCAAGGGTGGAAACCTTGCGGTGTACGGTGCGGCGATGTGCTCCGATGTTGCCCGTGAGCGAATCGAACGGGCGTATTCCCATGATGGTCCGGGCTTCGTCGAGGAGTTTCTGAGCGGCAGTGCCTTTGCCGGTCTTTCCGGCCGAATCGACAAGACGCTACCTCGGTCGTCGATCTTTGGCATGATGTTCGAGACACAGGAGGACTATGCCATCGTTGAGAGCACCGAGTTCAGCCTGCTGCAGCACAATCCCTTTAGCTGGGTGGTTGATGGTCACGACTTCGTGTACTGTGAGCGCCTGTCCGCCGGTGCTCGATACGTTGATGGTTCCATTCGCGAGATGCTGCTTGCAGTGTCGCCTAGCGAGCGCGAGCGTTTTGTAGATGCGTTGTTCTCCGTGTTTGAGGCTACGGGTGCTGAGCGGTTTGCGGATATCGCTGGGGATCTGCGCGAGTGCCTGCCCGTGATGCTCCAGACTGCGCAAGGCTTTGACAAGGATACACGCCGCTTTGTCTCGCAGACCATAGTGGCAATCCTTAAATGCGCACTGCTGCCCAAACGACCCCAGATCGACATGTCCGCTGCCGGTAAGAGTCTGGCAGAACAGCTCGAGGCTTGGCAGTCCGAGCTCCTGCGCTAGCCATTGGTGCAAAGCAACCTGTCCCCGATGCACCAATCTTCGATGCGCTCGGGGAGGGCTCGACCGCTATACTTGTTCGTGCCGAAATCGATCTAGAACGGAATGCCGTATATGAAAATCAATCACGCGATTCTGCATATCCTGGACTTTGACTCTGCCGTCAACGTCATGAGCCAGCGCGAGCTCGATATCGAGAGCCGTACCGTGCGCAACTTCGTGACCACGCACCTGCGGCGCGCTCGTACCTCGGCTGATAACAAGCGTGCCACGTTTGCCGAGAACTCCGCATTCGGCGGCGAGCTCAAGGGCTATTTCTTTGGTGAGCGTGAGTTCGTGGACCTGTCTCAGCAGATTGCGGAGTTCATCTCTTCCGAACTTACTAAGGCCGAGAAAGCCGAGTCCACTGACGTGCTTGTGGCGGACTTTGACGATGATGAGGATGCCCGCTGGTTTGCCGTGATGCTGCTGGGCTCCAAGCAGGCTTTTATGCACGAAGTGGGCCGCGAGGAGGGGGAGGTGCGCAACGATATCGCGCGCCATTACGCCATTCTGCCGAACCCCTCGCAAAAGGTGCCGAGCTATGCCATCGTGCGCGCGAGCACCATGGAGATCGGCTATGTGGACAAGAAGCGCAAGATTGCCGGCGAGGACCGTATGCTTATCCCCGATGGCCTGCTTCAGTGCGACACGGGCGTATCGGGCAAGGAGGTCATCGACACCGTGACGCGTGTGGTCGAGGAGGTCGCCGAGGAGCACGGTGCCAATACGGCCGTAGCGCTCGCCAAGGTTAAGGCTGCCGTTGCCGAGAAGGTTGAGGATGACGAGGAGCTGCCCCCTTGGGATATTGTCGATGAGGTCTTTGAGGACGAGCCGGTCATCAAGGAGAGCGTGCGTGCGGCGCTGACCGAGGAGAAGGTGCCTGAGCGCGTTCCCGTGGAGCGCAAGCAAGTTGAGCGTGCGGCCGTGCGTAATCACAAGATCCGTACCGACACGGGCATCGAGATCAGCTTCCCGGCCGAGATGGGCTCGAACTCCGAGTACATCGAGTTCGTCAACGAACCCAACGGCCTCATCTCCATCGAGCTCAAGAACATCGGCAGCATCGAGAATCGATAAGGGATCGAGCGGATTGACCGTAACGAAAAGGCCGAAGCCCTTTGGGACTTCGGCCTTTTCGTCATAACCGCGTAACTATTAAAGTTGACGTAGTCCTTCCTCGAGACCGGTCTTGCTGTCGGTCTGGGCGTCGCGCATCTTGATGACGCGGGCGGGGACACCGGCCACGACGGCGCCGGCAGGGACGTCCTCGACGCACACAGCGCCGGCGGCGACAACAGCGCCCTTGCCCACGTGTACGCCCTCCAGGACTACGGCGTTGGCACCGATCATGACATCGTCCTCGATAATGACAGGGGTGGCGCTAGCGGGCTCCACGACGCCTGCCAGCACGGTACCGGCGCCGATGTGGCAGTTCTTACCCACGGTGGCGCGGCCGCCCAGCACGGCGCCCATGTCGATCATGGAGCCTTCGCCAATGACGGAGCCGATGTTGATGATGGCACCCATCATGATGACGGCGCGGTCGCCGATCTCGACGCGGTCACGGATGATCGCGCCCGGCTCGATGCGGGCGTTGATGCCCTTAAGGTCGAGCATGGGCACGGCGGAGTTGCGGCAGTCGTTCTCTACGTCGTAGTAGTCGATGGAGTCGGCGTTGGCGTCGAGGATTGCCTTGAGCTCATCCCAGTCGCCAAAGACGGTCTTGCCGCGACGACCGCCGTAGACATGCGCGTCGCCCCAGGCAACCTTCATGCCGGGCTTCTCGCGCACGTACAGCTTGACAGGCGTCTTTTTGGGCGCGGTGGCGATGTAGTTGATAATCTCCTGGGCATCCATCTCGGCTGCGTTGCTCATATGCTGTCTCTCCTTTGCGTGGATACGGTTGATATTTGGTTAGGCAAACATGACCTGGTCGAAGGTGTAGAAGCCAGGGTCGTGGACGACGAGCTTCTGGGCGGCGGCTAGGGCGCCGTTGACGAAGATCTGGCGGCTCGTGGCGCGATGGCTAAGCGTGACCTCCTCGTCCTGGCCAAAGAAGCTCACCTCGTGCACGCCGGCGACGGTGCCGCCGCGCAGCGAGTGCATACCGATTTCCTTGGGGTCGCGCGCGCCGCACATGCCCTCGCGTCCGTAGACGGGGTGGTATCCTGCCTCGGGCTCGGCCTCGACTACGGCGTCGAGCAGCAGCTTGGCGGTGCCGCTGGGGGCGTCGACCTTTTGGTTGTGGTGCGTCTCGACAATCTCGCAGTCAAAGCCGGGCAGCTCACGCGTGGCCTGGGCCACTAGATGACGCAGGGCAGCGATGCCGATGGAGTAATTGCCCGAGTGCATGACACGGGCGTTCTGTCCCAGCTCGCGCAAGCGATCCATCTGCTCGGGGGTGTAGCCTGTGGTGCCCGAGACCAACGCCGCGCCCGTGCGCTCGACATAGGCGACGACGGCATCGAAGGTCACGACGTTCGAGAAGTCGATGATGACGTCGGCTGCCGGGGCGCTCTCGAGCTCGGACAGGTCAAAACCGATCTGGGCCACGATATCAAAAACGGGCTGCCCGGAGGCGTCGGCAATGCCTTCGGCGGTAGTGCGGATGAGCGAGCCCATGCGGCCCGTTCCCATAATGACGGTCTTAATCAAGCAGACCAGCTCCCTTCAGAGCATCGGTAAGTGCGGAACGAGTGTCGTTGGCCATGGGGCACAGCGGCATGCGGTAGTTGGCTTCGATCATACCCATCTGGGCGAGTGCTTCCTTGACGGGGATGGGGTTGACCTCGCTAAAGAGGGCGTTGATGAGCGGCTGGCCGGCAATCTGGATATCGCGGGCGCGCGCTACGTCGCCGTCCAGATAAGCGCGGCACATGTCGTGCACGAGCTGCGGCTGTACGTCGGCCCACACGCTGATGGTACCCGAAGCGCCTAGGCTCATGAGCGGCACGGTGAGTGCATCCTCGCCCGAGTACATGCGGAAGTCATCGGACAGCAGATGGGCGATCTTGGCCGCGTAGGCGACGTTGCCCGAGGCCTCCTTGATGCCCATGATGTTGGGGTGCGCGGCCAAGCGCTCTACGTTGTGCTCGCTGATACCGCAGCCACAGCGGCCGGGGATGTTGTACAGAATGCAGGGGATGTCCACGGCGTCGGCCACGGTCTTAAAGTGCTGGTAGATGCCCTCTTCGTTAGACTTGTTGTAGTAGGGGGTAATGAGCAGCAGACCATCGGCACCCAGGCCCTGGTAGGTGAGCGACTTGGTGAGCATGGTCTGCGTGGAGTTGGAGCCCGAGCCGGCGATGACGGGGACGCGGCCCGCAACCTGCTTGACCACTGCGGCGACAACGGAGTTGTCCTCGTCGTCGGTCATCGTGGCACTCTCTCCGGTGGTGCCCAGGGTGAGGATGGCGTCAGTGCCATTTTGCAGGTGGAAATCGATAAGGCGCTCGAGTGCATCAAAGTCGACGCTGCCGTCCTTTTTAAACGGCGTGACAAGGGCGACGATCGAACCCTCGAGGTTGCGGATATCCATGTTCTTCTCCTTCGCTTCCGCGATCTGGATGCGTTTGTTCCATTGGGCAGCGACGGCCAGGCGCTCGTCCTGGGCGCGACGGCGGGCGGCATCGGCGCGCGACTTGGCCAGTAACTCTCGGCCGTACGGCAGCACGTCGAGCGTGGCAAAGTAATCGCCCGGGCGCTCGGCGCGGCGGATGAGGTCGGCCGAGCCGTCGGGGCGCAGCAGCACCTCGGCGGAGCGCAGGCGTCCGTTGTAGTTGTAGCCCATGGAGTAGCCATGCGCGCCGGTATCGTGGATCACAAGCAGGTCGCCCATGTCGATCTGCGGCAGCTCGCGGTCGATGGCGAACTTATCGTTGTTCTCGCACAGATTGCCCGTGATGTCGTAGGTGTCCGTGACGGGTGCCGCAGTCTTGTCGGCGCCGCCAGGCTGGCCCATCACCGTAATGTGGTGGTAGGCGCCATACATGGCAGGGCGGATCAGATCGACGGCGCTTGCGTCGACACCGATATAGTCCTTGTAGATTTGCTTCTCGTGGATGGCCTTGGTGACCAGGCAGCCGTAGGGGCCCATCATAAAGCGGCCCATCTCGGTGCAGATGGCCACATCGCCCATGTCGGCGGGAACCAGGATCTCGTCGTATGCCGTGTGCACTCCCTCGCCGATGGCATGGATGTCGTTAGCCTGCTGCTCGGGCAGGTAGGGGATGCCGACGCCGCCGGATAAGTTGATGAAGGCGACGTGTGCACCGGTCTCGCGCTCCAGGCGCACGGCAAGCTCAAAGAGAATGCGCGCGAGTTTGGGATAGTAGTCGTTGGTGACGGTGTTGCTGGCAAGGAATGCGTGGATGCCAAAGTCCTCAGCGCCCTTGGCCTTGAGCATGCGGAAGGCCTCGAAGAGCTGCTCGGTGGTCATGCCATATTTGGAGTCGCCCGGGTTGTCCATGATGCCGTTGGAGAGCTGGAACAGGCCGCCCGGATTAAAGCGGCAACTGACCGTCTTGGGAATGGGCCCCGCAACGCGCTCAAAGAATTCAATGTGGCTGACGTCGTCGAAGTTGACGATAGCGCCCAGCTTGTCGGCGAGTTCAAAGTCCGCCGCGGGCGTGTCGTTGGACGAGAACATGATGTCGTGCCCCGTGATGCCCAGCGAGCGGGCGATCATGAGCTCGGTATAGCTCGAGCAATCGCAGCCGCAGCCGTATTCGTTGAGAATGGAGATGAGCGCTGGGTTGGGGTTGGCCTTGACGGCAAAGTATTCCTTAAAGCCCGGGTTCCAGGCAAAGGCGTCGCGCACTTCTTGCATGTTGCGGCGGATGCCCGCCTCGTCATATAGATGAAACGGCGTGGAGAATTGCTCGACGATATGCTCGAGCGTCTCCTTGTCCACAAACGGCTGCTTTGCCGCATATGCCTCGTTGGGAGTCAGTGACATGTCCCGTAAACCTCGCTATCCAGACGGCGCTACCTGCGCATCGAATCCGCATAGCGTGGACCCAATGTCCGGATAGCGCTCCCGCATTGCTGCAGACAGTCCTGCGGGTGTTTCCCGCAGGCCCACCAGGTTGTTCGTGCCCGAAAAACCCAGTTCGGCGGGTTTCGCCTCCCCACGGGGTCAAAGCCTGCCGGCTCGCCCGCGGTTCTTCGTGCCCGCGCCTCTATCAAGTGGTAAAGACCCTACCACGTTGCACTTTACCAAACAAGAGTATTCGTATATAACGTTTAAAAAATGCAAGGATATGCTGGAAATAAGGGTGTAGCAATCTTGCGGCACAATAGATGGCAACCGACGCGCACCCATGAAAGGAACCTCTATGACCGAGCTCCAAGAACTCCGTCGCTATCGCCGCGACCTGCATCGCATTCCGGAGCTCGATTTCGATCTTCCGCAGACGATCGCCTATATCGAGGGCGTGTTGGCACCGCTCACCTGCGAGGTGACCCATCCGTGCCCCGGCTGCGTCTGCGCTTTCTTCGACGCTGGCGTTGGCGCCGCGCATGCCACGGCGATTCGCGCCGATATGGATGCGCTGCCCATTGCCGAGGCAACGGGGGCAGCGTTCGCTTCGACCCATCCCGGCAAGATGCATGCTTGCGGGCACGATGGACACATGGCCATGGCGCTTTCGGCGGCAACCTTTGTCGACCGTACGATCCGTGAGCAGCCGGGCGCCATTAAGCGCAATGTGCTCTTTGTGTTTCAGCCGGCCGAGGAGACGACTGGTGGTGCCAAGACGGTGTGCGAGAGCGGCGTGTTCGGGCGCTACGGGGTGGATCGCATCTTCGGCTTCCACGTGTGGCCCGATCTGCCCGCCGGCACGTTGGCGAGCTGCTCCGGTCCGTTGCTGGCGCGTTCGAGTGAGACACACATTCATATCCATGGCACGAGCATCCATATCGCTAAGACCTATGGCGTTCCGGTCGAGGAGTCGCACGATGCGGCGCTGGCGGCCGCCAAGTTCTTGGTTGCCGAGCGTGAGCTGATGGACGAGCTGGGCACCGACGAGCCCTGCATTGGTAAGTTCGGCCTGCTGCAGGCCGGCACCGTCTGCAATGCGGTGGCGGGGGAGGCCCATGTTGCCGGCAGCCTACGTGTGTTTACGGACGACATGTTCGACCGCGCGCGCGAGGGCGTGCGCCGCGTGCTGGACGATGCCTGCGTCGCAACGGGCTGCACATATGACCTCGATTTTGCCGAGGGCTATCCGCCGGTCGACAACGACCCCGAGTTGTTTGCTCGAATCGCGCCTGCTCTGCCCGAGTTACAGCTCGTGGACGAGCCGCTGCTGATTGCCGAGGATTTCGCGTTCTACCAACGCCATCTGCCGGGCGTGTTTTTCCTGCTGGGCACGGGTATGCCAGAGGACCAAGACAACCCGAGTGATTCGGATGGCTGCCCCGCCTATGCCACAAGCGCTCTGCATACCGATAGCATGCTCTTCGACGAGGAAATCCTTCTCAAAGGCCTCGATGTCTACAAACGATTGCTTTTGCTTGACTAAGGCGTGAAGGACTATTTGTTCTAGAAAATACGAACAAACGTACGATATAATAGAGATGTAAGTCTATAGAAACGTTTGACGTTACTAACGTAAGGCGATACTATGATTGCATCGTATAAAGATGAGGATACCGAACGCTTTGCCATGGGTGTGCGGGTCAGGAAGTTCGTGCCCTTTGAGCGTGTTGCGTTGAGGAAGATTCGCCAACTGCAGGTTTGTGCTTCGCTTGACGATCTTCGCGTTCCACCGGGCAACCGCCTGGAAGCTTTGAAGGGCGATCGTGCCGGGCAATATAGCATCCGTGTTAACGAGCGCTATCGGGTCTGTTTTGAGTGGAGACAGGAGATGGCTTGGAATGTCGAAATCGTCGATTATCACAAGTGATGAGACCTCGGCCGATTTGCTGTCGCCAGTGACTCCTGGTGAGCTTCTCAAAGAAGAGTTTCTTGTTCCCATGAGCATTTCTCAATATCGCCTTGCGAAAGAGACCGGGATTCCGGCTCAGCGTATCGGGCAGATTGTCTTGGGAAAACGTCGCGTGACGGCCGACACCGACCTCCGTCTTTGCCGTTATTTTGGCCTGACGGATGGTTATTGGCTGCGCGCTCAGATGGCGTTTGACCTTGAGGCCGAGAAAAGGCGGATCGAACCGGAACTCGATAAGATCGTTCCTGTTCAGCAGGCCATCGCACTGTAGTGCTCAGAGATGATGGGGGTGGCGCGGCGATGAAGCGACGCCGACAGTCTGCCGTATATAGTCCGGGTGGATGCGGGTGCGGTTTGCTGCTGCTTCCGGTCATCGCTGTGAGCATTGGCGTGATGTTTGCGCTTGCTGGGCTTGCCGCGGCGGCGCTCGTGCTGTTTATCACTGCCATCGGCGTGACGATTTGGCTCTGCCGCAATCGCGGGCAACGCCGTGCCGACGGTAAAACCAATGTCGGCTGGGTCGTCTTTCTGATCATTGCGTACCTGCTGAGTGTCAGCTACCTTGTTTTCTTTGTCCTGTTGATGATCAGTGCTTTTACCGGGGAATCCGTCACGGTGGGTTGATCACTGCTGGCAGACGGTCGCGCAAAGTGCGTTTGCTCGGCGTTTGGATAACTGCATTGGCCGTTTACCGCAACCTTAGCTCTCAGCTAATGAATTCAAGTTCAATCCTTCCTACGATGTGCTGTGTGCCGGCACGGTAGCCGGATCGTAGGAAGGATGAATAATGGCAAAAGAGGGAAAGAAGCCGATCGGCAAGATTGTCCTAGGCATCATCGTGGTGCTGGTTATTGTCGGTGCCGTGGGCTCTATGGGCGGCAACTCAACCGATTCGTCTGCGAGCGATTCGGCAAAACCTGCCGAGACGGCACAGCAGGCTGAGGAGCAAAAAGAACCGCAAGAACCGTATACCATTGCTGACGAGGCTGAAGACACTTCCAATCAGTTTACCTATAAGATCACGGGCACGCTGACCAATAACACGGACAAGGAAAAGAGCTACATTCAGATTGAATATGTTCTGTATGATGCCGATGGCAACCAGGTTGGAACGGCTCTTGCAAACACCAATCATCTGAAGGCGGGCGGCTCCTGGAAGTTCGAGGCGCTGGGTACGGTGTCTCCCGACCAGGTTGCTAGCTGGGAGCGTTCGGACGTAAGCGGTTTCTAGCATGTTGCATGCACTGGGGGAGGTGAGGTCGTATGCCCGATAAAAAGCTGACTGACGAGTTACTCAATGAGCTTCTCGACGCGCCAAACATCGATGGCTATATCAAGGAGCACGACTTTGCCACCCCGTCGCTTTCGGACTACCTGAAGCAACTGCTGCAGGAAAAGGGCTTGGAGCGCTCGCGCGTGGTTCGTATGGCCGATCTCAATGAGACCTTTGGCTATCAGATCTTTACCGGTGCGCGTCATCCGAGCCGCAATAAGGTGCTGCAGATTGCCTTTGCGATGGCGCTGACGCTCAAAGAGACTAACCGTGCGCTGACGGCTGCCGGGGTAAGCGTCCTTAACTGCAAGGACCGTCGCGATGCGATCATCATCTTCTGTATCGATCGCGGGTGCAGCCTCCAAAAGGTCAACGAGGAGCTGTATCGCTTTGGCGAGGAGACGGTGAGTTAGCGGCTGATATCTGAGCCGGCGGAGCTGTCGAACAGCGATGCAAACGAACGGGGCGCGGATGCCATGGGGTGTCTGCGCCCTGCGCTATGATGGAGGCTATGGATACTCAGACCCCAACATATTCCAATGACGAACTGACCGCAGCGCTTGCCGAGCACCTGGCGTCGCTCGATCGCGACGACAGCTATCGCGTGGAGCGTGTACTTAAGCGCTCGTCCGTTGAAACAACCGAGCTCGTGTACTTTGAAGGAACCGGCGGTGGTTCGCTCGGCCCCTTTGTCCGTAAACGCATCGATGCTTCGGCTCAAATCGGCGGGGCATACGAGTGTCTGTTTGCCGCTCAGCGGGCAGGCAGGCGTTTTGAGCACCTGCCCAGAATCGTCGATTGTCGTCGTGTGGGCGACGAGCTCAACGTGGTTATGGAATACATCGAAGGGGAGACGCTCGGGGCGCTGGTGTACCGTCTGGGAGCCACCCCCGATTATGCGCGTGAATTGTATCCTGCCCTATGCGACGCCGTGGGCGAGCTCCATGCCGGTTTTGCAATGGCGGGGGAGACGTCGGCGCCGGTGATCCATCGCGACCTCAAGCCGTCGAATATCATCGTGACAGGTGCCAACTATACGCCTGATGACGGCCTGACGTTTTCATCGCTGGTGATTATCGACTTGGGGATCGCGCGCGTATGGCGCGATGGCGCCGATGCCGATACCGTCAAGTTTGGGACACGGCCCTATGCGCCGCCCGAGCAGTATGGGTTTGGGCAGACGAGCGTGCGAAGCGACGTCTACGCACTTGGCGCCCTGTTGTTCTTCTGCTTGACGGGAGTCGACCCTAAACCAGGGCTCGACATGCGCGAGCAATGCGAGGCGCGCGGCATTCCCACTCCACTTGCCGATGCCGTCTGCATGTCGATGGCGCTCGACCCGGCCAAGCGTTTTGCGAGCGCGGAAGCGTTGGGACGGGCGACGCGCGCGGCATACGATCTAAGTCGCCCTGTGCGGCCTCCTGCGCCTGTGCTTGTCCGTACTCCGGCCTCGGAGACGGTGTTGACGCCCCAAGGGCTCCAGAACCCCGCAGGGCTTCCTAGGCCTGCCGCCTCTGTTGCATGCGGTCTGCTCTCTCGCGTTCCGGAGTCTCTGGGGCGCATTTGGAATACGCTCGTCTGCTTCTCACTGCTTGTGTTCTTTGCCGGAAGTCACTTTGCCGTCTTTCACCCCACGGGAGCAAACCAAAGCTACCCGACGTGGCTTCTCATAATCGAGTATTTTTTCTTTGTCGATGGCCTTATGGTGCTTATGCATTTTGCGCTGCTCGATAAGCGCCGTCTTCGTCGACGATTCGCACTGCTCGACAGCTATCGCGGCAAGAAGCTCGCGAAACTCTGGCTCAAGGCATTGGGTGTGCTGCTCCTATGCATGATCGTCATAGTCGCGGTTGCCAATGCGACCGGCGTCGTCGATACCTCCGCTACCTAAAAGAAAAGGGCCCCATTGGGGCCCTCTGCAGTTGCACTTAGATGCGGTTCATCTGAGCGGCGACTTTGTTATACCAGTCCTGCCACGTGGGCGGGCAGTACTTTTTGGCCGCTGCCGGGGTAAGGGTGGAGCCGTAGTTGGCGCCCAGATAGGCGACGTGAGCGGAGATGCCCTCGCTCCAGCTGCCAAAGCTGCGCCAACCGCCGCCACGGGCACTCCAGCCCCAGGCGTTGTAAGAATTGGCGCAATAAGCACCCTTGGTGCTCTCGATGCAGGCGATGGCGGGGGACCAACGGGGGTCGACACCGGTATTCCAAGCGGCGACGGCAAAGTTGTAGCCCTGGCCTGCCATGGGGGAGCCGGCGAGATAATTGTCGATGCGGCCCGTCCACTCATTAATGAACGAATCGTAATCGGAGCTACCGGTATTGGCGTTGTTCACCGTGGTGTCGATGGTGGTGTTGGTGTTGGTGGCCTGGCTGCTGGAATTGCTGCCGCTTACGCCTTCGCCCGAGAGCTTCTCGGCGGCAGCGGCCTTATCGGCCTCAAGCTTGGCAAGCTCGGCGGCATTTTCCTGCTCGGCTTTTGCCTGTGCCTCGCTGCGGAGCTGCTGGGCCTGCGCCAGCGCATCCTCGGCGTTTTTCTGCTCCGCCTCAAGCTGAGACTTGGCCTGCTGGAGCTCGGCCTTGTTCTGCTCGAGTTCGGTTTGCATGTTATTGAGCTCTTCGATCTCGTCGACGCTCGAGCTCGTGATCTGGTTGGTGTATTTGCAGGTCGTGATGAACTCGCCCAGGCTCTGCGCGTTGACCAGGAAGCTCACGATGGGATTGGTGCCCTTCTGATACTTGTACAGATCGCGCATGGCAGAGCTTGCCTTGGCCTGCTGCTCGGGAAGCTTAGCCTCGATTTCCTCGATGCTCGCCTCATTGGAGTCAATCTGCTTTTGCAGGTCATCGAGTTTGGTGCGGGCGTCGTTGTAGGCGCTCGTGGCGGCTTCGATCTTCTGCTGGGCTGCGGAGAGCTGGTCCTGCGTTGCCTGCGAGGCGGCACACGCCGCAACGGGGGAGAGCATCGGTGTGGCCGTCAGCGCAACGGCGAGCGCGGCGCTCGTGATGATACGAGCCGGCTTCGACGCGATGAGCGCTGCGGTGCGATGATTCGAATGCTGCATCCAGTCCCTCTGCAATCAATCGTAGGTTATGGTTCGAACGGTATTCTACTACTGCTTTCGACCTCAACTTGAACCTTAAAGGTTCCAAAGGGTCAAGTTGAACTTGAGACTTTGGCTTTGACCTGCAGTTATGATGAATTGTTGAGAAACCATAGAGTTCAACTTTAACGTTACGGGGGCCTGTTTGCGGACGGGCTTTCGGTCGTGAAAGCTATCTCAACAGGGGGTTTGCAGCTACAAGGCCCCATCGCGGTGAGTGCGGCCTTTATGCTGGACGATTACGTCGATTGCCATAGATACGGTGGAGCTTTGGGCGCCGGCGGCTTGGCACGCTAGAATAAATCAGTTGCGCAAAGACCGCCCGTTGTGTGGGCAGTTCATGATAGGAAGTTTCCATGGCATTGCAATTTACAGAGCGCGAGTTCATTCCCGTGCTGCTCGGTGGCGACATCAACGCCTACTCGGTGGCGCGCGCCTTCTACGAGGAGTACCAGGTCAAGAGTCTGGTCTTTGGCAAGTACCAGACGGGTCCCGCGTACCGCAGCCAGATTATCGACTACACGCCCAACGTGGATATCGACACCATGCCCGTGATGCTCAAAACCGTCAACGGCATTGCCCAAGCGCATGCCGATAAGACGATTGTCCTTGTGGGCTGTGGCGACAACTATGTTGCCCTCGTGGCTCAGGCCAAGGATGCTCATGAGCTGGCGGATAACATCGTCGCTCCCTACGCGCCCTACAGCATGCTCGAGCAGTGCCAGAAGAAGGAGATCTTCTACGAGCTGTGCGAGAAGCATGGCGTGCCTTATCCGCATACCTTTACCTTCACCATGGCGATGCTGAACGACCAAGGCGAGGCACCTGCCGAGGTGCTCGACCAGATCGATTTTCCTTACCCGATGATTCTGAAGCCTTCTGACGGCATCATGTGGTGGCAGCATGAGTTCGAGGGCCAGAAGAAGGCCTATGAGATTGCCGACCGCGCCGAGCTGGAACAGGTCATTCGCGATTCGTATGCCAGCGGCTACACCGACGATCTGATCTTGCAGGATCGCGTGCCCGGCAACGACGAGTACATGCGCGTGCTCACCAGTTATTCCGATCGCAACGGCAAGGTACGCATGATGTGCCTGGGCCATGTGCTGCTCGAGGAGCATCAGCCTCACGGCGTCGGTAATCACGCCTGTATCATTACCGAGCCCAACGACGAGCTCATGGGCGGCGTGCGCAAGTTGCTCGAGGACCTTCACTTTGTGGGCTATTCCAACTTTGACGTTAAGTACGACGAGCGCGACGGCTCGTTTAAGTTCTTCGATTTCAACACGCGTCAGGGTCGCAGCAACTACTATGTCACTAACAGTGGCTTTAACGTTGCCAAGTATGTGGTGGACGAGTATGTGTTCAACCGCCCGTTTGAGCCGGAGTTTGTGACGGCGCAGGACGAGGCGCTGTGGATGGTCGTCCCCATGGGCGTCGTCGACAAATACGTCAAGGATCCCGAGCTGCGCGCTAAGGTGCATCGCCTGGACAAGGAAGGCAAGGGCGCCGACCCTTCGTTTATGAAGGGCGACTTTGTCTTTAACCGCTGGCTGCGCATGTGGCACACCAAGCTGCGCCACTTTAAGCTGTTCAAGACGTATTACAAGTAGATGAGCGCGGTGCCCGTCCGGTTTGCATCGGGCGGGCGCGGGTATGATACGCGCAATTGTGCAAGCGTCACCAAGGAGGCGGCGATGGAAAAGCTGGGAGTTATCGGTGGCATGGGCGCCGAGGCCACGTCGTATTACTACGACCAGGTGGTGCGTCATACGGCTGCTGCCTGCGATCAGGAACATATCGACATGGTGGTGCTCTCCAAGTCGACCATGCCCGACCGCACGTTGGCCATTAAGACCGGCGAGCATGCCAAGCTGCTGGCGACCATGAAAGAGTGTGCCCAGGCACTCGAGTCGCTGGGCTGTGCGCACATTGCCATTCCCTGCAACACGTCGCACTACTTCTACGACCAGATCCAGTCGTTTACGAAGGTGCCGATTATCCATATGCCGCGTGAGTCGGTGCGCTATGCTCTGGCCGGTGCGGTGATGGGGGAGTGCGAGTTCGACCCCAACCTGAGTATGCCGGCCGAGCCGGTGCACAAGATTGGCATCATGGGCACCGACGGAACCGTGGGCGCGGGCGTCTACGGCCGCGAATGTAAGGCTGCGGGTGTTGAGGTCGTCTATCCCAGCGAGAAACGTCAGAACGATGTGATGTCGCTTATCTACGATGATGTGAAGGCCGGACGTGAGCCCGATATGGATAAGTTCGACCGCGTGATGTGGGAGTTTGCCCGTAGCGGCTGCGACCGCGTCATTCTGGCCTGCACCGAGCTCTCGGTGCTGCAAAAGTACCGAGAGATGCCCGAGATCACCCTCGACGCCATGGATGTCCTGGTGCGCGAATCCATCATCCGCAGCGGCGCCCCCTACCGCCTCTAGCTTCCGACCTGCCAAAAAGGGACAGGTTTATTTCGGTAGGTTTTATCTGGTGAAACAGTAAAGGCCTCGGCTCGTTTGGTGCGAGCCGAGGCCTTTTGCGTTGGGCGGTTGCTGTCGGTGGTGAACTAGAACAGGAAGCCGATGGCGATGAGGGCGATGCTGACGATGAGCACGGCGATGTCCAGGCCCTTGATGGGGTAGCGCTTGTACGAGCTGGCGCGCGTGCGCAGATAGAAGCCGCGCTGTTCTGCCGCCAAGGCTGTGGCATCGGTCTTGCCCACGCTCGAGATGAGCAGTGGCACGCACAGTGGCAGCATGAGCTTAAGCTTCTTGATGGGGTTCTTGGTGTCGTACTCGACGCCGCGTGCGGTCTGCGCCTCCATGATGGCGTTCATCTCCTGACCAAACACCGGCACAAAGCGCAGCGCCGTGGTAAAGGTGAAGGCATAGCGATACGGTACGTGCAGCACCTCGACGCAGGCGTTGGCAAGGTCGTTGAGCTTGGTCACCATGAGCATGAGGATGAGTGGTAACGCCACACCCAGTAGGCGCAGACAGGCCTTCGATCCTGTGATGAGGCCCGTGTCGGTGATAAAGCCCCACACCACGTTGCCATCGCGCATAAAGGCCAGCTGGAGCACCAGCATGATAAGCGCGAGCGGGATCAGCAACTTGAGCAGCGAGAACAGACGGTCGACGACGCCGGCATAGGCACCCAGCGCAAGGGTGAGTGCCAAAAAGCCCAGCAGCGCCACGTAGGTGTCGGACAAGAAGATGCCGACGATGATGGCGGCGGCGAGGCCCAGTTTGACGACGGGGTTCAGGCGATGCAGTAGCGTATCGCCCGGCATGTAGTCGATGACGTTAACCACGGTGGACCATCTCCTTGGTAATTCGAACGACATCGGTGACCTCGCTCACCTGCGCAAAAGCGGGCGAGACGGAAGATGCCAGACGGCGCGAGAGTTCAATAACCTGGGGAGGCTCCACGTAGGCACGCCGCATGAGATCGATGTTCGAGAATAGCTCGTGCGTGCGGCCGCGGTCGAGGATGCGACCGTCGGCCATTACCACAATGCGCTCGGCAAAATCCGAAACGACTTCCATATCGTGGCAGACCATGATAACGGCGCAACCACGCTCGGCCATGGTGCGCACTGTTTCCATGACGGTCATGCACTCGCGGTAATCAAGGCCGCTCGTGGGCTCGTCGAGCACGACGATCTTGGGCTCTACGACTACGACAGAGGCGAGTGCCACCATCTGGCGCTGACCGCGCGAAAGCGAGAAAGGAGCCTCATCGGCAGGCAGGCCAAAGCGGTCGATGACGAGTTGGGCACGACGCAGAGCCTCGGCACGGTCCATGCCGCCAAGCTCCAAGCCAAAGGCGACCTCGTCGAGCACGGTGTCCTTGCAGATCTGGCGGTCGGGGTTTTGGAAGAGGGTCGCGACCTCGCGAGCGATGCGGCTCGTGGGAACGGCTGCGGTATCCAGTCCCGTGACGCGCACGCTGCCCGAGGCGGGCTTAAGCAGGCCTGTGAGCAGTTTGGTGAGCGTGGTCTTGCCGGCACCGTTCTGGCCGACGATGCCCACGAGCTCTCCAGGATAGAGCGTCAGGCTAAGGTCGTGTACGGCGGCGCCGCCATTGGGATAGGCAAACTCAACATGGTCGAAGGTGAGTACGGGTTCGGCGTCCTTGGCATGAGGACGCAACGACGGTGCATGCGGGGAACCGGCGGGTGCCTGGGCTTCGATGACCGTGTGTGCGGGGTCGACGATGCCCGAAATCAGGCGCTCGGCCTCATCGACATCCAAGCAAGGGGTACCGCTTACCAGGCCATCGGCCTCGAGGCTATTGAAGATACGCGTGACGCGAGGGCAGTCGACGCCGATGGCACGGAGCTCGTCGGTATGCGCGAAGACCTCGTGTGGCTCGCCCTGCAGCGCGATTTCGCCATGGTTGAGCACGAACACGCGGTTGCAGTACTCTGAGAGCAGGGCGACCTTTTGCTCAACGACGACGATGGTGATGCCGAGTGCACGGTTGGCCTCACGCAGGGTCTCGAAAACCAGCGTGGAGCTGGCGGGGTCGAGCGCCGCGGTGGGTTCGTCGAGCACGAGCACGCGCGGACGCATGGCGAGGATGGCGGCGATGGCAACCTTTTGCTTTTGGCCGCCCGAAAGCGTGGCGATCTCGCGGTCGCGCAGGTCGCTGATGCCGACGGTCTCGAGCGTCTCGCTCACACGTTGCTCGATCTGGTCGTGGGGAACGCCAAAGTTCTCCAGGCCAAAAAGCATCTCGTCCTCGACGACCGAGGCGACCATCTGCGTGTCGATATCCTGCAGCACACTGCCGACGATTTGCGATACGTCGGTCAGCGAGACCTCGCAGGTGTCGCGGCCGTCAACCATGACGGACCCAAAGAACGTGCCGGTGTAGTGGTGGGGCACAGCACCCGACAGACAGGCGGCAAGCGTGGACTTGCCGGCGCCCGAGGGCCCGATGATGCCGATGAAATCTCCCTTGTTCACGCTGAGCGAGATGTGGCTTAGCGCCTGCTCGGTCTGCGTGCCATAGGAGAACGAGACATCGTCGACGTTGATGATCGTTTCCATGGATACCTTTCATAGTCATTGGGGACGTTCTTACATGACTAGTCGTTTAAGAACGTCCCCAAGAGCTCCTTAAAGAACGTCCCCAAGAGCTAGTTGTTTGGGACAGTCTTTACCGATGGGGCACTGTGGGTTAGTTGAGCTTCAGGGCCTTCTGGATGGGCAAGTAGAGGGCGCCGACCAGAATGGCGTTAAAGACGGCGGTCATGGCGACGACGGGCAACATGGCGGCGGCGAGCTCGCCGACCACGCCGAGCATGGCCATCTTGATGACCATGAAGATGACGCCGGAGACAAAGGTGGTCACGAACGTTGCGACGATGGCGACGGCAGACTTGACCTGTCCGTCCTTGGCAGCAGCGTTGACGATGACGGCCATGAGCATGGCGGCGATGCCCTCAGCGGCAAAATCGACGAACGGCGAAGTAGTGGTGATCTGGATCACGGCAGCCGAGATGAGGCCAATGACGAGCGCCTGGCCGATGTTGGGGCGAACGACCAGGATGGTGAGGCAGAAGGCCGAGATGATGAACTCGGGGCTGATCATGCCGCCCGAGATGCCCGAGATGGCCTTGCCGACGGTGAAGTTGAGGATGAAGCCTGCAGCGAGCAGGATGGCGAGCAGGACGAGAGCGCGGACGTCGAGTTTGCCGCGGTCGGCGGTCTGGACGGTGCGGGGCTGAGTGGCGGTGGTGTTCTGAGACATGGTGAAAATCCTTTCTGAAGGGAAGCGCAAGGGAAAAGCGGAGGCGCGTGATGCGAATGCGATCGGGCTCGAGATAGAAAAAGGCCCCCGGTCGAAACCGGAGGCCTTCCAATCACCTAGAGCGCAAAAACAGGCGTGAGGGACTCACTGTCGACCGATCGTATTCGCATCACGCCACCACCAGTTGTTGAGAGACTTCATCGTGTTCTTCATGTTGGTGGCTCCTTTCGTGATGCCGTGGCACGGTCGCACCTAGTTGCTGTTGCGCTGCACTATAGCACAGCGAAGTGCGTGCGGGGAAATCTTTTTTAAAAAGATTTCAGGCGGGTTTCCCACCGGTCAAAAGAGCGGGCTGAGCGGGCGAGGCTGCCATTGCTGCCTTGCCCGCTCAGCTAGGACGTTACTCCTTATTGCGACGGTAGAGGAAGTAACCGCCCGCGGAGATGACGGCAACGCCAGCGATGGCGAATGCAGCCACCACGCGGCCATCAAAACGATCACCGGTGGTGGGCAGGCCGCCCTTGGTGTTCGCCTTGTTGGTGGTTACCGTGGTCGTGGTGTCCGACTTGCCAGGCTTCTCGGGCTTGGTGGTGGGCTGCTCGGGCTTAGCGGGCTGCTCGGGGGTACCGGGCTGCTCAGGAGTACCAGGCTGCTCGGGAGTGCCAGGCTGATCCGGGGTTACCGGGTCGGTGGCAAGAGCGTCCTTGGCGTAGGTGATGGACACCTTGAGGCCGTTGGTCTCGGTGTTCAGGTCGCTCGGGGTGAAGGGCTGGTCGAAGTTCTCAGCCTTCAGATAGGCGCGCATCTCCTGGAGCAAGGCCTTGCACTTGACGTAGGTGTTCTCGGTGGCAGCATTGCCGGCCTTGTTTGCCAGGGCGGTACGGGCCTCGGTGCCCTCGGTGGCCTGCATGACCTCGTCGACTTCCAAGTTCTGCTCGACGAGCTCGTTCTGGAGGGCGTCGAGGTAGGTGCGGACGTTGACGCCGAGCAGCTCGGGATGCTCGAAGCAGAGGGAGCTGATGTCCATGAGGACGTAATTGATGGAGTTCTCGGGTTCTTCGTTGTTTACGATGTCCGTCTCTTTGCAGTGATCGTAGGAGACGGTCTGGTCGCTGAAATACGGGCTAACCTCGGTGAGCAGTGCGGAGTAGAAGGGGATGGCGACGGAGTACGCGGCGCGGGAGAGCATTTCCCATTGGATGGTTGCGATCTCGGGATCGAGGCCATCGCGAATCTGGAAGAGGTTGATCTCGCTGTTGCTTTCGGTACCGATGGCGTAGGCGCCGTCGGTGTTGGCGTTGAGGCCCGGGGCCTTCTCGCCGCGGTTGCCAAACGCGCGGATCATCTCAAAGGTGTTCCAGTTGGATTTGCCAGGCTGGAAGAACAGGGGCTGTGCCTCGAAGGGCAGAGCGCCGGTCGTGGCGCGGGCGTTTTCGCGCGTGTCCTTTACGATCTTATAGTCGGTGCCCTCGGTGAGCGGCGCATCGAAGTAAGCGCGACCCTGGACATAACGTGTCCAAGAGTGCATGGCATTTTCGCTAATTTCCTCACCGTAGGTCTGGGCAACGTCGAACTGGCCGTCATCGAAGTACTTGGCAAAGCCCTTTTCTTCGGGCATGGTCTGAATGTCCTTGGAGTGGAGGCAGTTCTCGGTGTCGTCGAGGTTAACCTTGTAGTTAAGGTTGCCGATGTTGGGGTTGACCGAGGCGATGTCGTCGGTGAGCTTCATGGCAATCCACTGATGGCCAGAAAGTCCGGCGAACAGCCAGGTCTCGTTGTTGTCGGCGATGATGATTTGATCGTTGGTGCAGATGCCCTGCTCGTCGACCAGGCTTCCGAGGAGCTCGACGCCCTCGCGGGCCGTGGCGCTCTCGCCCAGGATGACGCTGGCGTAGTTGTACTCACCGATGCCGGTCTCCTCGGTAACGGGGTCGGCCTCCTCGGCCTTCTCGTTGTAGGAGGTGCTCAGCGTGGCAGAGCAGGAGACGCCCTTCTCGTTGATGCCAGCCTCGGAATAAGCGTCATAGCGATCTTCCCACTGAGAGGGGTTGTCGCGAACGAAGGTGTAGCGATACGTGGGGCCCGTGGACTTGTACTCAAAGCCGGATTCGAGCGAAGTGTACTTGCTACCGTCCTTGTGCGCAGGCTCAATGCCAAAGTGCTTGATATAGCGCGTGCTAAAGTCCTCTGCGCGGCCGTAGTACGTGTTGCCGTCTGCCGTGAGCTTGCTGCCCATGTAGATCTGGGTGCAGGCGAGTGCCGAAGTCGGCATGGCCATAATGGCCGCAGCTCCGAATGCAAGGCCGCAGCCAAGCTTCTTGAGCGTGTTGACGGGATGAGTAAACCTCATAATCCCTCCCAACCGTTGAAACCCCGCGGAACCGTGCAGGATTTCAGCTAATAAATACATCTATTAGCCTATCGGAAGTCTAAAGAGTATTCATCTATCTTGATGAAATACTCGATGAGCGTCCTAAAATATGCGATGAACGGATAAGAATACTCATTTTGTAGCTTTAGTTAAATAAAGGCACCCTGCAATTACTGCAGCTGGATAAAGCACCTTGCACGAGTCGCAAAGAAAAATCCCCCGCTGTTTGGCAAATGCATAAACAACGGGGGATACGAGAATTGGATGAATATCATACCAATGTGGAATTATTTCTTCCTGCGGTGGATCACGTTGATCGCATAGCCGACGAGCATGGCCAGAACAATGACGATAAAGCCGAGCAGGGGATTGTCATTCATGGGGTCCTCCTATTTTCCGAGCGGGGAGAATTCGTCGACGATGAGGTCGAGGCATTGCGGAAGCGCGCGGGCTCCAAAGACGCCCGAGTTGCTGGAGATGATTTCGCCATCGAACTGCATACCCAGCGACGGCGTGCAGGTGATCTTGGCTTCTTTGGTCTGGATGATCTTGAACTGCGGACGGCCGAGCACCTTGCCGGCGGGGTCGAGCGCGGCGGTGATCACGGTGGGCAGGAGCTGGACGGTTTTTACGGGCTCGATGACCGCGATGTCGACCATGCCGTCGTTCATACGGCAATCGGGGAACAGGTTAATGTCGTTTTGGATGACCGAGGTGTTGCCGGCCATGCAGCAGATGCCATCGAGCTCCTCGACAATGCCGTCATGCTCAATCGTAAAGTGCGCCACCGTGGGGTTGGGTGTGGCGAGCGCCGACAGGAAATAGGCGATCTCGCCGATGTCGTTTTTGGTGGGGGCGGCCTTCATCATGATCTCGGCATCGTAGCCCGATCCGGCGATGATAATAAAGCCGTGGCGCCTTTCGTTGCCGTTCTCGTCGAGCCAAAAGAGCTCGCCCATGTCCGCCTTGACGGTACGGCCGACGCGGCAGGCCTTGGCGAGCGCCGCGGCCTCGGGGGCATTGCCAATGTTGTTAAAGAACAGGCAGGCCGTGCCGGAGGGGAAGACGAGCGTGGGGACGCCGCATCCGCGCATTTGGTCGAGCACGTTGGAGACGGTGCCGTCGCCGCCCGAAATCACCACGCGATCAAACTCGCGCACGTCTGCCACGGCGTCCTCGGGTTCCATGCCATCGCCGATAAAACGCATCACGACCTCGTCGCCGCCCTGCGCGAGGGCGTGCGTGAACGCGTAGATTTCATCTGAGCTGGGGCCCGATGCCGGGTTGTGGATGATAAGGCAGCGCATACTTACGTTCCCGTTCTGTGACTAACCGAGTATAGTTGTAGGGCAATGCCGATATCCTACCCGTGTTTTTCGGGCCTAACCTTATTCGATGGGTTGATATGTACATTTCCACACATCAGGCTCTGCTCGACTTTTGTCAGCGCGCCCGCGAGTTCGACGCGATTGCCGTCGATACCGAGTTTTTGCGAGAGCGCACGTTCCACCCGCGCCTGTGCTTGGTCCAGATTGCCACCCCTGCCGAGAGCGTCGCGGTCGATCCTTTGGTGATCGACGACCTATCGCCGCTGGCCGAGCTTATGGGCGATGAGAGCGTGACCAAGGTATTTCACGCCTGCTCGCAGGATATGGAGGTTATGCTCCATACCGTGGGCGTGCTGCCGCGTCCCATTTTTGACACGCAGGTGGCTGCCGCCTTTTTGGGCGAGCGCCAGCAGATTTCCTACGGCGCGCTCGTGCAGACGTTTTGCGGTGTCTCATTGCCCAAGACCGAGTCACTGACCGATTGGTCGCGCCGCCCGCTGACCGATAAGCAGATTGAGTACGCAATCGATGACGTCAAGTATCTGATCGTTGCCTATACCGAGATGATGAGTCGCCTGCGCGAGCTGGGCCGGGTGGACTGGATGCTCGACGAGTTGCGTCCGCTGGCCGACGAGTCGCATTATCGCGCCGATCGTCACGAGGCGTTCCGCAAGGTCAAACGTATCAATTCGTGCAGCCGTCACCAGCTGGGCATTGCGCGCGAGCTCGCCGCCTGGCGCGAGGACCGCGCCGAGCGCCGCAACATCCCGCGTAAGTGGGTCATGTCCGACGATACGCTGCTGGCGCTCGTCAAGCGCAATCCCGTGCGCGTCGAGGAGTTCCGCAGCATCCGCGGCACCGACCAGCTGGGGGAGCGCGATGTGGACGGCGCGCTCATGGCCATCAAGCGCGGTGCGAGCTGCCCGCACGATCGCCTGCCGCTCTTGGTGCGCGGGCATCGCCAGATTTCGCCGGAGTTGGAGAGCGTGACCGACCTTATGTATGCGCTGATTCGCTTGGTCTCCGAGCGCTCGGGCGTGGCGACCTCGGTCATTGCCTCACGCGATGACCTGGCCGATTACATCGAGCATCCTGAGCAAAGCCCCCTGCGCGAAGGCTGGCGTTTTGAGCTTGTGGGCTCGCGCCTGGACGATCTACTCTCGGGCAATATGGGGTTGACGGTCAAAGATGGCAAAATCGAATTGCTCTAAGGAAGCCTAGCCGCTTGAGTGGGTAGAATGCCTCCAACGTGTAACTCGATTCGGAGGAATTCGCATGCCTTATTACTATGGATACGGCTTTGGTATCGACCCGCTGTACCTGCTGGTTGTCCTTGTCTGCACAGTACTTGGCCTTGCCGCGCAGAGCTATATCAACTCGACGTACAAGACGTGGTCTAAGGTGCGCTCGGACGGCGATACGGGTGCCACGGTCGCTCGTCGCATGCTCGATGCCAACGGTTGTAGCGCCGTGGGCATTAAGGGCGTTGCCGGCGAGCTTACCGATCATTACAACCCGCAGGACAACAACCTGTACCTCTCGGAAGCCAACCGCTCGGGCGGGTCGGTCGCAAGCGTTGCCGTGGCCTGCCACGAGGCTGGCCATGCCGCGCAGCGTCAAAGTGGCTATGCCATGATGAAGGTGCGCACTGCCCTGGTCCCGGTCGTCAACTTTACCCAGAACACCTGGACCATCGTGCTACTCATGGGCCTGTTTATGAACATCGCGGGACTCACAACCCTCGCGTTGATCTTCTTCTCGTTTAGTGTGTTGTTCCAGCTGGTTACGCTGCCGGTCGAGATTGATGCCAGCCGCCGCGCCGTGGCGTATATCGAGCAGTCGGGTATGAGTTCCAAGCAGGTCAACGGTGCCAAGAAGGTGCTGACGGCAGCCGCGCTCACCTACGTGGCGGCGGCGCTCACCTCGATTATTCAGCTGCTCTACCTGATGGCTCGCTACAACAGAAACTCCAACCGATAACAAATTGGGTCGCCGGGCGCCGCGGGGATTCGTGTCCCCGCGGCGCTGTACTATGTGTTGGACTTGAATTTGCGCAGGGCCGGAGCCCATGTGCACGATGACGAAAGGAGGCTGCGTGGCAGGCTGGAACCTAACCGGCAATGCCGTTTCCGCCGAGTTCGACGGTTCGGACGAGCAGGAGCGCAAGGAGCTCAGCGTGAGCCAGGCGGTGGAGATCGCCGCCGGCGCGCTCGATGCCATTCCGCAGCTGAGCGTTTTGGGTGAGGTCACGGGTTTTCGTGGTCCCAATGCCCGAAGCGGCCACTGCTACTTTCAGATCAAGGACGACTCGGCGGCCGTCGACTGCATCATCTGGAAGGGCGCCTACCTTAAGCGTACCTTCGATCTGCGTGATGGCATGCAGGTGAGCTTTAAGGGCAGCTTCAATCTCTACAAGCCTACGGGTCGCATGAGCTTCGTTGCCCGCTCGTTCTCGCTGGCGGGGGAGGGCCTGCTGCGTCAGCAGGTGGCTCAGCTGGCCGAAAAGCTGCGTCGCGAGGGCCTGATGGACGAGACGCGCAAGCGTCGCATCCCGGTGTTTTGCTCGCGCGTGGCGGTCGTCACCTCGCTTTCTGGTGCCGTAATCGACGACGTCAAGCGCACATTGCGTCGTCGCAATCCGCTCGTCGAGCTCGTCTGCGTGGGCGCCAAGGTTCAAGGCGAGGGTGCGCCGACAGAGCTCATTGAAGGCTTGCGCCGCGCCGCCGCCATTACGCCGGCGCCCGATTGCATCTTGCTGGTGCGCGGCGGTGGCTCCTTCGAGGACCTCATGACCTTTAACGACGAGGAGCTTGCCCGTGCGGTGGCAGCCTGTCCCGTGCCCGTGGTGACCGGTATTGGGCATGAGCCCGATACCTCGATCTGCGATATGGTGAGCGACCGTCGCGCCTCCACGCCAACGGCAGCGGCAGAATCGGTGGCGCCGGCTATGACGGAGTTGGCCGACGTGCTCGAGACGCGCCATCAGCGTCTGGGCGCCGCGATGGCTTCGATGATCGGGTCGGATCAGGTCGATCTGGAAATGCTCGACCAACTCGGTCGTCGTGCCTGGGACACCTATACGGCTCGCTTAGGCGATGCGCTCGATGCGGCTGCGTGCCGCCCGTGCCTCAACGACCCAACGTTTATGGTCGAGCGTCGCGAGTCTGAGCTTGCCCTGACGGCTGATCGTCTGTCCGGCGCCATAACGCGTTCGGTTGGGGCTTTCCGCTCCAACTTCGAGCGTCTGCCCGAGCGCTTGATCGCAAGCACCTCAGGACTCGATGGCAAGCGCCATGCGCTCACGCTCGCGAGCTCTCGCCTGGAGCATCAGGGGCGCACGATGCTCAGCAAACCCGCGTCTGACCTGGGCCGAGCCGCCGCGTCGCTCGATGCCCTGTCGCCGCTCAAGGTGCTTGCCCGTGGCTACTCCATCGCGTACAGCGATGATGGTGTGGCTACGAGTGCCAAGACCTTTAAGCCCGGCGATGCCATCCGCGTACGCATGGCGGACGGCAACGTGGTAGCAACCGTCGATACGGTCGAGTAGACCTCGTTTCACAGTGATAGACCTTTAGGAAAGGAAACAGATATGGCAGAGAAGACCCCGGTCGAGCAGCTTACGTACAAGCAGGCTTCGCAAGAGCTGGAGCTCATCATCCGCAGCCTTGAGTCGGGCGATATGGAGCTCGAGGAGTCGCTCGAGAGCTACACCCGCGGCGTCGAGCTCCTCAAGAGCCTGCGCACCCGCCTGTCCGATGCCGAGCAGAAGGTCTCGGTGCTCCTTAAGGACGTCGACGGCAACGACGTGCTCGCCGACGGCGAAGCCGCCAACACCGACGACAACCTCTCGTTCTAACCATCTCGACCAAATATAATTACCTTGGTCTGTGAGAAAGGAACCAACCATGTGCGATTGCATCTTCTGCAAAATTGCCAACCACGAGATCCCCTCGACCGTTGTCTATGAGGACGATCAGGTCATCGCGTTCGACGACCTCAACCCCCAAGCGCCGGTCCACACGCTCGTGATCCCCAAGAATCACTACAGCGACATCGCCGACAACGTGCCGGCCGAGACCATGGGCGCCATGGCTCACGCCATCCAGGAGGTCGCCAAAGCCAAGGGTCTGGAGGACGGTTTCCGCGTCATCTCCAACAAGGGCGTCAATGCCGGCCAGACCGTCATGCACTTCCACATGCACGTCCTCGGCGGCAAGAACCTGGGCGAGAACCTCATCTGAGGGCGCCTCTTCCGTGCAGTGAAACGGAAGCTCAGGCATCGATAACTTATATATCAACGCAATAAACCCGAGCGCGAGGGCGTTTGGGTTTATTATTGAAGCGTATGTAACCTGGCGGCGCCACACCGCCTGTTAGTAGGGAGACACATGAACGTTCTGGTCGTCAACGCAGGATCTTCGACCCTTAAGTATCAGGTCATCGATACCAAGTCCCACAAGGTGTCCGCAAAGGGCTCCTGCGAGCGCGTCTGCTTTACCGGCGGTACCTTCACCCACGCTGCCAACGGCTCCAAGAAGGTGACCGAGAACATCGAGTTCCCCGACCACAAGGTCGCCATCGAGGTCGTCCTGAAGGACCTCGAGGCTAACGGCGTCAAGATCGAGGGCATTGGCCACCGTATCGTTCAGGGCGGTTGGTACTTTGGCGATTCCTCTCTCGTCGACGAGGACGTCCTCGCCAAGATCCGCGAGGTCGCTCCGCTCGCCCCGCTGCACAACAACCCCGAGGCCAACGTTATCGAGTACTGCCTGGAGCAGTATCCCGACCTGCCCAACGTCACGGTCTACGACACCGCTTTCCACTTCAACATGCCCGAGGTCGCCAAGACCTACGCCCTGCCCAAGGACGTCTGCGACAAGCTGCACATCCGTAAGTACGGCGCCCACGGCACCAGCTACCGCTACATCTCCAAGAAGGTTGCCGAGATGACCAACGGCGAGGCTCGCAAGGTCGTCGTGTGCCACATCGGCTCCGGCGCTTCCCTGTGCGCCATCGAGGACGGCAAGTGCATGGACACCACCATGGGCCTGACACCGCTCGACGGCGTCATGATGGGCACCCGCTGCGGCTCCATCGACCCGGCCACCGTGTGCTACCTGCAGCGCGAGGGCGGCTACACCTTCGACGAGGTTGACGAGATGATGAACAAGAAGTCCGGCCTTTTGGCTGTGACCGGTGGCAAGACCAACGACTGCCGCAATGTCGAGGAGCTCGCTGCCGCTGGCGACCCCGAGGCTCAGCTCGCCTTCGATATGTTCGTCTACAAGATTGCCGCCAAGGCTGCCGAGATGGCCACTTCTATGTGCGGTATGGACACCCTGGTCTTTACCGCCGGCATCGGCGAGCACGCTCCGGCCGTCCGCGCCGGCGTTGCCGACCGCCTGGCCTTTATGGGCGTCAAGATGGATCATGCCCGCAACGCCCTGCGTGGTGACGGCGCTTGGTGCCTGTCTGCCAAGGATTCCAAGGTCAAGATTTTCGTCATCCCCACGGACGAGGAGTTCATGATCGCTTCCGACGTCGAGCGCATCGTCAACGGCAAGTAATTGCAAGAGGGGAGGGGCTGGACGACCGAGCGCCGTTCAGCCCCTCTTTCGTCTCGTTGAGCGATATGCCTGATAGCTATTTATCAAGTTGTGATAACTTCTTATTAACATGCGGCCGCCTTAAGGGGTCTGCGCCGACCGTATCGCACTGCAAAGGAGTCTCATGAACGTACTTGTTGTCAACGCCGGCAGCTCGAGCCTTAAATATCAGCTTTTGGATACCGATACCCGCGAGGTTTTCGCCAAGGGCAACTGCGAGCGTATCGGCTCGGACATGGGCATCTTTGGCCACTCCGAGAACGGTGGTGCCAAGCAGACCGAGGAGATTCCTTTTCCCGATCATCGCTGCGCTATCGCTCGCGTGCTCGAGGAGCTCGAGAAGACCGACTTTACGATTGATGGCATTGGCCATCGTATCGTTCAGGGCGGCTGGCACTTCGATGATTCCGCAGTTGTCGACGACGAGGTTATGGCCAAGATTCTTGAGGTGGCACCGCTTGCTCCGCTGCACAACTACGGCGAGGCCGCAGCAATCGAGTATTGCCGCGAGAAGTATCCGGAGCTGCCCAACGTGGCTGTCTTCGACACTTCGTTCCATATGACTATGCCCGAGGTTGCCTACACCTACGCGCTGCCCAAGGACGTGTGCGACAAGTACCACGTGCGCAAGTACGGCGCCCACGGCACGAGCCACCGCTATGAGTGGATGATGGCCAAGGAGATCCTGGGTTCGCGCTGCCACCGTCTGCTTTCGTGCCATTTGGGTAACGGTGCTTCGCTCGCTGCTATCGAGGACGGCGTGTGCCGCGACACCACGATGGGCCTCACGCCGCTCGACGGCCTGATGATGGGCACTCGCTGTGGTTCCATTGATCCTGCCACCGTGTGCTACCTCCAGCGCGAGGGCGGCTACAGCTATCAGGAAGTCGATGACATGATGAACAAGCAGTCTGGTCTGCTTGCCATCTCGGGCATCTCCAACGACGCCCGCGACATCCGTACACGCGCCTCCGAGGGCGACGAGCGCTGCCTGCTCGCCTTCGATATGTTCGCCTACAAGGCCATGCAGCAGGCTGGCTCCATGATCGCTTCCATGGCGGGCGTGGACACCATCACCTTTACCGCCGGCATCGGCGAGAACGACTGGTCGATCCGCAAGGCCTTCTGCGACTGCTTTGAGTGGCTGGGCGTGCGCATCGACAACAACAAGAACCGCGAGGCCGTGGGCAACGGCCCGCAGGTCATCAGCGCCGCCGGCTCTTCCGTTACGGTCATGGTCATTCCCACCGACGAGGAATACATGATCGCCCACGACGTCGAGCGCCTGACCGCGAACAACTAACGCGTTCGCTAGCGATTGAACGAAAGACCTCCTGAGCAGTTCGGGAGGCCTTTTTGCTAGCAGGCGGAAATTCCAGTCCCAAAGTTACCATCGCCAGTAACGCCTGCGCTTCCAGCAACGACACCCATCCATTCAGATTCTCAGCCCCAGCTCGTAGCCAAACCGCCGTCTACCTCGGATTCCCTGATTGCCACGTGGCGGCGGGGACCCTACAGGGTAAAGCTCTGAAAACATTCCGCAGGACGGAGGAAGCCCCCGCCGCACGTAGTGCGCAGCGGGGGCTTCCGACATGTCCGAGGACGTTTTCAGAGCTTTACCCTGTAGGGTCCCGAGGGGATACGTCCGCTACTCAGCCATCTGAGCCTGGACGGCGGTGATGGCCACGACACCCACGATGTCGTCGGCAGAGCAGCCACGCGACAGGTCGTTGACCGGCTTGGCGATGCCCTGCAGGATGGGGCCGTAAGCGTCGGCGCCAGCGAAGCGCTGAACCAGCTTGTAGCCGATGTTGCCGGCCTCGAGGTCGGGGAACACGAGCACGTTGGCCTTGCCGGCGACAGAGGAGCCGGGAGCCTTGAGCTGGGCGACGGTGGGGACGATAGCGGCGTCAAGCTGCAGGTCACCATCGATGGCGAGCTCGGGAGCCTTCTCCTTGCAGAACTTCACAGCCTCCTGGACCTTCTTGGCGACCTCGCCGCCAGCGGAGCCCATGGTGGAGTAGGAGAGCATGGCCACGTGCGGCTCAACGTTGCCCATGAAGGTGGACCAGGAGTGAGCGGAGGCGATGGCGATCTCGGAGAGCTCGTCGGAGGACGGGTTGATGTTGAGACCGCAGTCGGCGAAGATCAGCGTGCCGTCGGTGCCGAACTGCGGGGTGTCGGTGCACATCACGAAGAAGGCCGAGACCAGCTTGGTGCCCGGGGCGGTCTTGAGGATCTGAAGCGCAGGGCGCAGGGTGTCGGCGGTGGAGTGGCAGGCGCCGGAGACCAGGCCGTCGGCGTCGCCCATCTTGACCATCATGGTGCCAAAGTAGGTGGCGTCCATCACCTGGGCACGAGCCTGCTCGATGGTGACGCCCTTCTTGGCGCGGAGCTCGGCAAACTTCTGCGCGTACTCCTCGTGCTTCTCGGCGTTGCGCGGGTCGATGACGGTAGCACCGGGAACGTTGATCTCGTCGGGGTTGCCCAGGATGACGATCTTTGCCAGGCCCTCCTCGATGATTTTGGTGGCCGCGACGATAGTGCGCGGATCTTCGCCCTCGGGCAGGACGATCGTCTTAAGGTCGGCCTTGGCGGCAGACTTCATACGGTTTAGGAAATCGCTCATGTTACTCCTTACAAGCGTTTCGCTAAGCTCCAGGCGCCCGGCTGTTCACGAATAAACCCGCTGCTAGCGGGTTTACCTTTCAAATTTGTACGCCGCGGTGCTTGAGCTTTCCTTGTGTGGCAAGCTCATTATAGGACGCATTAGCGCTATAATCGCTCTGATAAATATGTCTCGACGTATGTTCGAGAAAAAGCCCAGTTAAAAAGCGTGTGGCTTTTGACAAGGAGTATCGATGCAGATTACCTCAGGCCTGCCTGAAGGCTTTAACGCCGGCGCGTACGACATGATTGTCGTCGGTGCTGGATATGCCGGTGCCGTTTGCGCCCGCCGTCTTGCCGAGACCATCGGCTATCGTGTTGCCGTTTTGGAGCGCCGTAGCCACATTGCGGGCAATGCCTATGACTGCGCTGACGAGGCCGGAATCCTGATCCACGAGTACGGTCCGCATATCTATCACACCTTTAACGAGCGCGTGCACAATTTCCTGTCGCGCTTTACCAAGTGGACGGATTATCAGCACAAGGTGCTCGCCAACATCAACGGCACTCTTATGCCTGTGCCCTTCAACCATGCGAGTCTCAAGCTCGCCTTTGGTGACGAGCGCGGCGAGGAGCTGTATCAGAAGCTCGTGGAGACCTTTGGCAAGGATGTCAAGGTGCCCATTATGGAGCTGCGCAAGAAGAACGACCCGGATCTTGCCGAGGTCGCCGATTATGTCTATGAGAACGTCTTTTTGCATTACACCATGAAGCAGTGGGGCCAGACGCCCGACCAGATCGACCCCTCGATCACCGGCCGCGTCCCCGTCTTTGTGGGCGATGACGATCGCTACTTCCCGCAGGCTCCTTTTCAGGGCATGCCGCAGGACGGCTATACCGCGCTGTTCGAGCATATGCTCGATCACGATCTGATCGACGTGTTCTGTGACGTAGACGCCCGTGACCTCTTTGAAATCGACGAGACCACCGTCAAGATCGACGGCAAGGTCTATGGTGGAGAGATCGTCTACACCGGTCCGCTCGACGAGCTGTTCAACCTCGACCTGGGCGCGCTGCCGTACCGCACGCTCGATATGAAGTTCGAGACGCTCGATATGGATCAGTTCCAGCCCGTGGGCACCGTCAATTACACCACGAGCGAAGACTACACGCGTATCACCGAGTTCAAGAACATGACCGGTCAGGTCCTGCCCGGCAAGACCACCATCATGAAGGAGTACTCCAAGGCCTATACGCCCGGCTCGGGCGAGACGCCGTACTACGCCATTCTTGAGCCCGAGAACCGTGAGCTCTATGAGCGCTATCTTGAGCGCGTCCAGAACCTGACGAACTTCCACCCGGTGGGTCGTCTGGCCGAGTATCGTTACTACGATATGGACGCCGTGATCAATTCCGCCCTCGATCTTTCGGATGAGATTATCGCCTGCCATGCATAAAGTCATAACATTCGGTATTCCCTCGTATAACGCCGCCAAGGACATGGACCATTGCATCACCTCCATCTTGGAGGGGAGCAATTACGCCACCGATATCGAGATTATCGTGGTGGACGACGGCTCCAAGGACGAGACGGCCGCCAAGGCCGACGAGTGGGAGGCCCGTTATCCTGGAATCATCCGCGCGGTGCACCAGGAGAATGGCGGTCACGGTATTGCCGTCCTTTCGGGCCTGCGCGAGGCGCAGGGCACTTACTACAAGGTTGTCGACTCGGACGACTGGCTTGACGGCGCTGCCCTTTCGACCATGCTGTCGATTCTGCGTGGCTTTGAGGAGCGCGACCAGCGCGTTGACCTGTTTATCTCGAACTACGTGTACGAGAAAGTTTACGAGGGAACGCATACCGCTATCGGTTACAAATTTGCCCTGCCGCGCAAGAAGATCTTTTCCTGGGATCAGATCGGTCATTTCCGCCTGGACCAGAACCTACTCATGCACAGCCTGTGCTATCGCACGGATGTGCTGCGCGAGTCCAACCTTCCCATGCCGCCGCACACGTTCTATGTGGACAACATCTACGCCTACGTACCGCTGCCGCGTTGCAAGACCATGTACTACGCCGACATTGACCTCTACCGCTACTTTATCGGTCGCGAAGGCCAGAGCGTCAACGAGGCAACGATGGTCAAGCGTCTGGACCAACAGTTCCGTGTTACGCGTATCATGATGGAGTCGTACCACCTGTACAGCGATGTCGAGTCGTCGCGCCTGCGTTCGTACATGATGGGCTACTTCACCATGATGATGGCGATCTGCTCGGTGCTCACCAAGCTTTCCGAGGAAGATTGCGCCGACGAGCGCCTAAAGACGCTGTGGAATGATTTGAAGGCCTACGACGAGCGCATGTATCGTCGTGCCCGCTACGGCGTGGTCGGCTTCTTCACCAACCTGCGCGGACGGGCCGGAGACAAAACCACACTCGGCCTATACCGTCTTGCCTCAAAGATCTTCAAATTCAACTAGCTGCTGAGTAATCGCTGCTGATAGGTTGACTGGGCCCCTTGGCCTTTAGTTTGCTACTTCGAACAGTCCTGCTCGCACGGAAAGCACATTTAGTGCTTTCCGGCTCGTGCGGAACTTGTATCAAACTAAAGGCCAAGGGGCCTTTGCTATAAGAATCGATTGTCAGGCTGCCTGAATTTGAAGATCTTGGACGCGCGGTACACAGGGGCCTGGGCTGAAAGGGATCTGGTTGAGTAGGTTGCCCGGTGGGGCTTGGTTATGTTTGTCGCGAGTTCCGCACGAGCCGAAGAGCACTTAATGTGCTCTTCGTGCGAGCCAGGACTGTAGAGCAGCAAACATAACCAAGCCCCACCGGGCAACCGGACGAGCTAGTTTACTTTGCGGCGCCGGGGATGCCGTGGGAGGTTTTGGCGTTTTTTGCTCCGTTTACGATGGCGGTCTGTAGGACCCTTACTGCGAGCATGCCCAGCAGGTCTAGGGGAACGGCGGCGCTTGCCTGGGTGCCCAGTTTGCCGCTGGCGAGGGTGTAGATGGTGTCGCCGTCGTTGGTGGTGTGTGTGGGACGGATGGCGTGTGCGTAGGCGTCTGCGGCCATCTGGGAGACCTTGGTGGCTTGCGCCTTAGTGAGTTCCACGTTGGTGACGATGCAGCTGATGGTGGTGTTGGTGCGGTCGAGCGGCATCTGCATGGATCCGGCGGCAGCAAAGGCTGCGAGTTCCATGTCGACGATCTGGTCGCTATCGGCGGCGGCGCGCATGCCGGCGACCCACTCGCCGGTGAAGGGGTCGACCACGTTGCCGCAGGCGTTGACCGAAACCACGGCGCCTACCTTAACGGGACCGAGCGCCACGGCGGCAGCGCCAAGGCCAGCTTTCATGCAGGTGGTGGGCCCCATGAGCTTTCCGACGGTGGCACCCGTGCCGGCACCTACATTGCCCTGTTCGAGCTTGGTGGGGGTGTTGTCGAGTGCTTCGCGCACGGCGGCGATGCCGGCCTCAATGTCGGGGCGTACGGTGGGGTCGCCAAAGGCGAGATCGAAGATGCAGCTGGAGCACACGATAGGCACCTGCGTGGGGCCGACGGGTAGGCCGATGCCGCGGCTCTCGAGCTCGCGGGCCACGCCGCTTGCTGCCTCCAGACCAAAGGCCGATCCGCCCGAAAGGCAGACGGCATGGACCTTGTCGACGGTGTTCTCGGGGCGCAGCAGGTCGGTTTCGCGCGATGCTGGAGCACCGCCGCGAACGTCAACGCCGCCGGTGGCGCCCTCGGGTGCCACGATTACGGTGCAACCGGTGCCGGCCTCCTCGTCCGTATAGTTGCCATAGCAAAAGCCATTGACGTCGCAGACGTCAATGGCCTCGAGCAGTGTATCCATGTTTAACTCCTATCGGTTTTCCGCCGCGCCTTGTGCCCGGTCGGGATCCGTACGGTACGCCAAAATTGTAGGCGCCGGGGGATACCCAGCGCCAGATGCAATTACGAGAGTTTTTGAATCGCGCGCGCGACGCGGGCGATGGGTAGGCCCACCACGTTATAGAAGTCGCCCGAAATATCGTGCACGAGCATGCGTCCTCCTGTGCCCTGAATGCCGTAGGCGCCGGCCTTGTCCATGGGCTCACCCGAGGCGACGTAGTGCTCGATCTGCTCGTCGCTGAGCTCGTAGAACGTCACGTCGGTCACATCGACAAAGGACAGGCTTTCGGCGGCATGCGGGGCGGCCGTATCGCCTGTCTTAACGATGCAGACGCCGGTTGCAACCTGGTGCGTGCGGCCCGAAAGCTCACGGAGCATGGCGCGCGCCTCGTCCTCGGTTGCCGGCTTGCCCAGAATCTTGCCGTCAAAGGTGACGATGGTGTCGGCCGCGACCGTCAGCTCATTGGGCTCGGCATGCTCGGCGGCAACGGCGGCGGCTTTTGCGCGTGCTAAGCGTTCAACGAGCGTAAGCGGGGTCTCGCCATCAAACGGCGTTTCGTCGATATCGGCAGGAATGATGCGAATGTCATAGTCCGCCTCGCGCATCAACTCGATGCGGCGCGGTGATTGCGAAGCCAAAATCACAGCTGAATGCCCTCGGCGACCTTCTCGACGGCCTTGTCGCCGGCGAGCGTGCGCAGCAGCTCAAGCGCAAAGGGGAGCGACTGGGCCATGCCGCTGGCGGTGATGATGTTGCCGTCGTGCGTGACCTTGTCGCCGGTATAGGCGCCCTCGGGGAAGCTCTTCTCAAAGCCGGGGAAGCACGTGGCGTGGCGTCCCTCGAGCAGGTCGAGCTCGCCCAGGATAAACGGGGCGGCGCAGATGGCGGCAACGTGCTTGGTCGCGGCGAAATCGCAGACTACGTCGCAGACGCGCTGGTCGGCGCGCAGGTTGGTGGCACCGGGCAGGCCGCCGGGCAGCACGACGCAGTCGTACTCGTCAAAATTGATCTCATCAAAGAGCGCATCGCAGGTCACGGGAATCTGCAGCGAGCTTACGACCTCGCGCGTGGGCATGATCGAGACGAGCGTGGCGCGCACGCCGCCGCGACGCATGACATCGACCATGGTCAGGCATTCAATCGTTTCAAAGCCATCGGCGGCAAGAACGGCAACGCTGGGCATAAGGGTTCCTTTCAAAAAACGGCATACAATTAGCCGTCTTATACCCCGAAGACCTCCGCTTGCCACGCTCGATTTCCCAATGTTTAAAATAGCCCCGTCCGAATTAGCTACCCCCACCCATCCTCAACAATCTCAATCTGTAACATCCATCGACCAAAACTAGCCCCAACTGTTACAGATCGAGACAGTCCCCAACAGCACCGCCCCGTTCGGGGAACGACCGCCACAGGTACGGCGGGCAGAGGCTCGCTTTTTTCCTCGGTTTTTCTTGACAGAATCTCACCTGTTGTAGTACTTTGTCCCAGTCTAAAAACGCGTGGACTTTTCTGGGCGCTAGCCACCTTTTTGCCACGCAACCGAGCAGTCGGTTGCGTGGCTTTTTTCGTCTTGGCAGCAGGTGCCACATGCACCGCCAGAAGACCGCACGAGCCCACCTTCCGACTGCAGGGAACAGACGCACGAGACGTGCGTCTGCAAGACAGCAGACGGAAGGGAGCCGAATGGCAGGAACAAACGCAATCAAGCAACAGGCCGCCGGGGCGGGAGCCACGGGCGCGGGACAGGCCAAGGCGGCGCTCCAGGTCTTTGCGGGCGGCGCCTGCTACGGCGCGATGGCCACGACCTACAAGCTCGCCTACGCCGCGGGCTTCACCTCGGCACAGGTGGTGGCGAGCCAAGCGTGGCTCGGCTGCCTCTTCTTCGCCCTCGCCACGCTCGCAGGGCACGCACTCGGGCACCGCTGGCAGCGCGTGGGCTGGAAGCTCGCCCTTAAGCTCATGGGCCTGGGAGCCCTCACCTGCCTCACCTCAATCCTCTACTGCTACGCCATGAGCGTGCTGCCCGCCCCGGTGGCGCTCACGCTCCTCTTCCAGTTCACGTGGCTGGGGCTCGTGTGGCAGACCGTCATGACGCGCCGGCCGCCGAGGCCCCTCCAAGTGGCCTCCGCCCTGGCCATCGTCTTCGGGACGGTGTTCGCGAGCGGCGTTTACAAGACCGGCATCACCGGGTACGACCCCGTGGCCCTGCTCTGCGCGCTGGGGGCGGCCGTGTCCTGCTCCCTCTTTGTCACCCTCTCCGGCAAGGTCGAGGCCCCCTGCTCGTCCGAGCAGCGCGGCGTCATCGTGTGCGCGGGCTCCGTGGTCATGTCGCTCACGGTGTGCCCGGACTACGTCGTCTCGGGCGTCCTCGCCCAGGGCATCCTGCCCTTTGCCGTCATCGCCGGCTTCTTTGGCATGCTCTGCCCGGTCTTGCTCTTCGGCATGGGCTCTCCGCACCTGCCCGCGGGTCTCTCCACTGTCATGGCCGCCGCGGAACTCCCCGCCGGCCTGCTCATCGCCATGATCGTCCTCGGCGAGCCGCTCGGCGTCGTCGAGTGGCTGGGCGTCGCCATCATCCTCGCCGGCGTGTGCCTGGCACAGGTCCCCTCCCTGCTTGGAGGCCGGGAGGCACGTCGCGCCGCCGCAGGACAAGCCGTCAGCTAGTCACCCCTTCACGGGCGGCCCGCGCGCATCAGGGAAAGGGCCACGGGCCCGGCGCGTGAGGTCGCAAGGACGTTATAAAGCGTCCCCGCAGAGGTGGGGGCGCCAGAGAGAAGGAGGCACCATGCCATTTCCAAAAGGGTTCCTTTGGGGAGGAGCCACCGCTGCTAACCAATGCGAGGGAGGTTATGACGAGGGCGGCCGCGGCCTTGCCAATGTCGACGTCATCCCACACGGGTCGGAGCGCAACGACGTAAGTCGCGGCCTGAGGCGCATGCTCGACTTTGAGCCCGGGTACTACTACCCGGCCCAGACGGGCATCGACTTCTACCACCACTACCGCGAGGACATAGCCCTCTTCGCGGAGATGGGCTTTAAGGTCTTTCGCCTCTCCATCGCCTGGAGCCGCATCTTCCCCAATGGCGACGAGGAGGAGCCCAACGAGGCCGGGCTCGCCTTCTACGAGGACGTGTTCCGCTGCTGCCGCGAGCACAGGATCGAGCCCCTCGTGACCATCACGCACTTCGACTGCCCCATCCACCTCGTCAAGAAGTACGGCGCCTGGCGAAACCGCGCCCTCATCGAGCTCTACAAGCGGCTCGTGAAGGTGCTCTTCAACCGCTACCGCGGCCTCGTACATTTGTGGATCACGTTCAACGAGATGAACATGATCTTGCACCGTCCCTTCATGGGTGCCGGCATCGTCCTCGAGCCCGGGGAGAATGCCCGCGAGGCCGAGTACCGCGCCGCGCACAACGAGCTCGTGGCGAGCGCCTGGGCCACCAAGATCGCCCACGAGGTCGACCCGGAGAACAAGGTTGGCTGCATGCTCGCCGCGGGAAGCTACTACCCCTACTCCTGTCGTCCCGAGGACGTCCGTGCAGCGCAGGTCAAGAACCAGGAGGACCTCTTCTTCGTGGACGTGCAGGCACGCGGGCACTACCCCGGCTACGCGCTCAAGATGCTCGAGCGCGAGGGCATCGACGTGGGCATGACCGCCGAGGACGAGCGCATCCTTGCGGAGAACACCGTCGACTTCATCTCGTTTAGCTACTACTCCTCGCGCTGTACCGCGGGCGACCCCGATTCCGTGGGCGGCGTCGCCGAGGGCAACGCCTTCGCCGGCGTAGAGAACCCCTACGTGCGCACGAGCGACTGGGGCTGGGTCATCGACCCGCTGGGGTTCCGCATCACGATCAACGACCTCTGGGACCGCTACCAGAAGCCGCTCTTTGTGGTGGAGAACGGCCTCGGCGCCTATGACGAGGTGCTTCCCGACGGCACGATCGAGGATGACTACCGCATCGCCTACCTGCGCGAGCACATCGAGGCCATGCGCGACGCTATCGAGCAGGACGGCGTCGAGATGCTCGGCTACACCACCTGGGGGCCGATCGACCTCGTGAGCGCGGGCTCCGGCGAGATGGAGAAGCGCTACGGCTTCATCTACGTGGACCGCGACAACCTGGGCAACGGCACGCTCGAGCGCAGGCGCAAGAAGAGCTTCTACTGGTATCAACAGGCCATCGCCACCAACGGAGGCGACCTGGGCTAACCACCCGGGCAATATCACTAAGGAGAAAATAATGGCAGAAAAATACGACGACCTGGCCAGATCCATACTCGAGAACGTAGGCGGCGCCGAGAACGTCGCCAGCGTCGCGCACTGCATCACGCGCGTGCGCTTCAAACTCAAGGACGAGTCCCGCGCCAACACGGCCAAGATCGAGGCCCTCAAGGGCGTCATCCAGGTCATCCAGGCCAACGGCCAGTGCCAGGTGGTCGTGGGCAACATCGTCGAGGACGTCTACGACGCGGTCCTGGAGGCCGGCAACTTCTCGGGCGGCGCAAGCGCCGACGACGAGCCCCAGGGCGATAAGACCGTTGCCTCCGTCATCATCGACCTCATCTCTGGCATCTTCCAGCCCATCCTGGGACCGCTTGCCGCCGCAGGCATCATGAAGGGACTGCTTGCCCTCATCACCTACTTCGTCCCGGCCTTTGCAAACGACGGCCTCTACACGCTGCTCTACACCGTGGCTGACGGCTTCTTCTACTTCCTTCCCGTCGCCCTGGCGTTCAGTGCCGCGCGCAAGTTCCGCATGAACGAGTTCACCGGCGTGGCAATCGGCGTGGCGCTCCTCTACCCGACGATGGTCGCCCTGACCTCGGGCGAGGCGCTCGGCAGCATCGACCTCGGCGTGGCCGGCACGTTCTCGTGGTACGCCACCGCCCTCGGGCTCCCCATCATCATGCCCGTGTCCGGCTACGTGAGCTCGGTGATCCCCGTCCTTCTCATGGTGTGGTTCGGCTCTATCCTTGAGCGCTGGCTCAAGAGCTGGATGCCGGCTGCGCTCAAGATGTTCCTTGTCCCGCTCGCCACGATGACGGTCTCCATCGTCTTGGGCTACCTCATCATCGGCCCGGTGGCCACCCTCATCACCAACCTGCTGAGCGCGGCGTTCTCGTTCATCTTCCAGCTCCCCGTGGTTGGTTCCGTCCTGGGCAGCGCCCTAGTCGGCGGACTGTGGATGTGCCTCGTCATCTTCGGCTTCCACTGGAGCCTCATCCCCATCTCCATCATGAACCTGAACACCCTCGGCCACGATAGCGTGCTCGCCGCCACCATCGGCCACGGGTTCGCACTCGGAGCGGTCATCTTTGCCATGTACCTCAGAAACAAGGACGAGCGCTTCCGCGGCATCGCCCTTCCCGCGATGATCTCCGCCTTCTTCTTCGGCGTCACCGAGCCGGGCATCTACGGCATCGCCCTCCCCAACAAGCGCGCGTTCGTCGTGGCATGCCTGAGCTCCGCCGTGGGCGGCGCTATCGTGGGAATGACTGGCGCTCTCATGTACATCTCGGGCGGCCTCGGCGTCTTCAACCTGCTCAACTTCATCGACGGGACCCCTGGTGGCGCCGGGATCTCCCACATGATCTTCGCGATCATCGCCTCGCTCATTTCCGCCGTCCTGGCCTTTGTTATCGAGTTCATCACCTACCGACCCAACGACGAGGAGGAAGGCGCCCACTAGCTTGCGCCCTCCTCAATCAGCTCTATGTAATTGAGGAGCAGTTGAGGTGGGTGAGGGCCGAGGGCGATCAAGGTGGCCGCCCTCGGCCCGGGACAACCTGCCAGAAGGCGTTTAGCTTTCTCGGGCGGCGCTGAAATGAACTGCGCCCCGAAACTTAGACGGGTCAATTAGCGGCCTATGCCGCACATGGGGACTGATTCCGGAACTCCTCCGGGGTCAGTCCCTTTTGCTTAACCTGCCTCCTCTTGTTCAAGTGAACGGTGTAGGCGTGGAGGTCCCGCTTGAACTCCTCGAAGCTCCGCCACGTCCGGTTCCTGTAGAACTCGTCCTTCAGGCGCCCGGGCAGCAGCTCCGTCGCAAGAGCTCGCCCTCGCGCGCCGCCGGCCCCGGCCGGGTCCGGGCGCCCTTCGGCCTTCGGTGCGCCCGTATCCCCTGTCGCAAAACTCTGCTGCAAGAGTCCTCAGCGTGGCGTCGTGTCCGACTTTCCCGTCCATAAAGAAGCCCCCCATTTCTAATGTCCAAGAAATGAGGGGGCGGTTCAATTTCGGGACGGGGATTAAATAATCATTCAGAACAATTTTTTATCCCCGTCCCAGAAAAATCATCGGGCGTGGTCTTGGGCAAACGGTCTAGTTACGCTTGAGGTGGACGACGGTTTCGCAGTGGAAGGTTTGCGGGAACAGGTCGACCGGTGTGATCTTGACGGGGGAGAAGGTGCCTTCCTCGACAAAGCGCTTAAGGTCGCGCGCCAGGGTGGCAGGGTCGCAGCTCACGTAGGCGACATCGCGGGCACTCGTGCTCGCGATGAGGTCGATGGCCTCGGGCGCCAAGCCTGCGCGCGGCGGATCGACTACCAGGACATCGGCGTCCTGATCGGGGAACTCGCGCACCGCGTCGCCGCCGATGACGTCGACGTTATCGAGTTTGTTGATCTCTAGGTTACGGCGCAGGTCGCGTACGGCCGGTCCGTAGGCCTCGACAGCGGCAACAAAGTCGCAGCGGCGGGCGAGCGGCAGGGTGAAGGTTCCGGCGCCGCAATACAGGTCTACGGCAAGTTCGTCTTCCTGCGGGTCGAGCGCCTCCATGACAAGCTCGATCAAAATCTCGGCACCCTTGGTGTTGACCTGGAAAAACGACGGGGCCGAAAGGCGCATCTGGCCGTCGGCGATGTTCTCGGTCCAGGAGCCCTCGCCGGCGAGCATCTCAACCTTGGAGACGCGGCGGGCCTTCTTCTCACCCTTGCTCATAACGCGCACTATGCTCGTGGGGTGTGCGGCGTCTGCCAGCACGCGCGAGACCTGCGAGCGCGGAAACGAGCCCGTGGGCGTCCAGAGCGCGATTTCGAGCGCCTTGGTGCGACGCGAGGCGCGAATGCCCACGCGCTCCAGGCCTAGGTCGTGGCTGCCGCTCAGATAGTTGAGCGCGCCGACGACCGACTTGAGCGCCTTGGGAAAACGTTTATCGAACAGCGGACACGAATCGACGGTCACGATCTTGCTGGGATCGACGCCGTGCATGCCAAGACGAACGCGGCCGTTGACGACGGTCGGTTCGAGCTCGATTTTATTGCGGTAGCCCCAGTCGTCCTTGGTGTGGCGGATGGGCTGCACCAGCTCGTCGACTTGCTCAGGGGTGAACTTGCCGATGCGCTCGAGCGTGGAGCGCAGGTTTTGCTCCTTGGCGGCAAGCTGAGCGGTGCGCGAGAGATTGCCCCACGAGCAGCCACCGCAGACGCCCACGAAGGGGCAGGGAGGCTGAATTCGATCGGGGCTTGGCTCCAGAATCTCGGTGGTGCGGGCGCGCATGAACGACTTGCCGTCCTGCACGATTTCGGCCTCGACGGTATCGCCCGCCACGGCGCCCTGCACAAATACGGCCTTGCCGTTGTCGGCGTGCGCCAGACTATCGGCGCCATACGTCATCGATTCTATGGTGAGCTTCATATTCCTGCCCGTCATTCGCGTTGTTATTCGCACCATGGTAGCAGGGAAAAGCGCCCCGCATCCGAGGCTTTCCTCAAATGCGGGGCGCTTCTACAAACGTCTATTTCGTCTTGCCGGTAATGAGCGTCTTAAGGCCTAAGCCGATCAGGCCCAGACCCATACGCACGCGGCCGGGGCGATGGCGCTCGATGGCCTTGGTCTTGCCGGCGGGTTTCTCGCGGCGGGCGCTTGCATGGGGCGCGGACTTGACGGTCTGCGGCTGAGGCTGGGGCTGGGGCTGGGGCGCAGGCTCGGGTTCGGATTCCAGGTCGGGTTCAATGACGGTTGCCTGGACCTTCTGGACCTTGGGAACGTCCGCCTGGGGCTTGGGCTTGGGGCCCAGAACAGGTGCGGATTCCGGTTTTGCTTTGGCGACGGGCTCCGAAGCCACGGCTGCGGACTCGGCGTTGCGATAAGCGCGCTCCAACAGGAACTCCTGCGAGTTAAAGGGCTTCTCACCCTCTTTTCGCTCTACGGGAACCCAGGTGCCGTCGCTCGTCAGGCTACGTGCCTTCACGTTGTCGCGCAGCTGCACGCCCATGTACTCGTGCACCAGCGCGCGGCAGGTGGGGTCGAGCACGGGGAAGGCGATTTCTACGCGATGCTCGGTGTTGCGCGTCATCATGTCGGCAGAACTCAGGTAGATCATGTCCGAGTCCACGCCGAAGGCATAGACGCGCGCGTGCTCCAAGAAACGTCCGACGATAGAACGTACGTGCACGTTTTCGGTCTTGCCCGCAATGTTGGGCTTCAGGCACGAGATGCCGCGGATGATCATGTCCACGCGCACGCCGGCACACGATGCCTCGGAGATCTTGTCGATGACCTCGCGGTCGGTGAGCGAGTTGAGTTTAAAGAACACGCGGGCGGGTTCGCCGGCGAGAGCGCGTTGTATCTCGCGGTCCAGACCGCGCATGATGAGCGGCTTGAGACCGACGGGCGCCACGCCCAAAAAGCGGTAGTCGCCGCGCAGGTTGCCCAGCGACAGGTTGCGGAAGAACAGGTTGGCGTCTTCGCCGATGCCGGGATGGGCGGTCATGAGCATAAAGTCGCTGTAGAGCTTGGCCGTCTTCTCGTTAAAGTTACCGGTGCCCAAAAGCGTGAGTCGAGTGAGCGCCATGCCCTCGCGATAGGTGAGCTGGCAGATCTTTGAGTGGCATTTAAAGCCCTCGGAGCCATAGATGACGGTGCAGCCCGCTTCTTCCAGACGCTCTGCCCACTCGATGTTATTTTGCTCGTCAAAGCGCGCGCGGAGCTCCATGAGCACCGTGACCTCTTTGCCGTTCTCGGCGGCGTCAATCAACGACTCGCACAGACGACTCTGCTTGGCCACGCGGTAGAGCGTGATGCGCAGCGAGATGCACTCGGGGTCGTATGCGGCCTCGTGTACCAAGTCCAGGAACGGATTCATGGCCTCGTAGGGGTAAAAGAGCAACTTGTCGCCCTGCAGCACCTGCTCGCGAATGGAGCGGGACATGTCGATGGTGGGGTTGGGCTGCGGCTTAAACGGCGTAAAGAGGAGCTCATTGCGCAGGTGCTCGGGAATTTTGCCCTCGATGCCAAAGACGTAGCCCAGGTCGAGCGGGATATCGCAGGTAAAAACCGAGCGGCGCGAAAGCTCGAGCGCTTTGCGGATGGTCTTGAGCGTCGCCTTCTCGAGCGAACCGGAGACGGCAAGCACCACCGGTTGCAGGCGCAGACGCTTCTTGAGGATGCGCTTCATGTGCTGGCGGTAATCCTCTTCCTCCTCGACGCCCTCGCCGTCCGGGTCGATATCGGCATTGCGGGTGACGCGGATCAGAGCGCGGTCGAGCGGCTTATAGGAGCCAAAGCAGCTGTCCAGGCAGGCGAGAATGACGTCCTCGAGCAAGATGTAGGAGTAGGTGCCGGCGGGCGAGGGGATCTCGACCACGCGGTTCATCGAGGCGGGAATCTCGATAAGGCCCAGCAGGCTCTCCTCGTCCGTGACACCGTCCAGTCCGCAAGCTAGATAGAGTGCGCCGTTGCGCAGGTTGGGGAAGGGGTGGCGCGGGTCAATGACCAACGGCGAGATGACCGGCGACACGTAGGCCTGGAAGTAGCGGGTGACAAAGGTGCGTTCCTCGGGCGTAAGCGAGTCGATGCGAGCGCGGTGAACGCCCAGGGCGTCGAGCTTGCCCTCGATGCTCTTAAAGATGGACTCCCATCGGGTAAGGAGCCCGGGCATTTCGGCCATGACAGCATCGACCTGTTCGGAGGCGGTCATATTGCTCTTGTTGTCGACAGGCTGTTTTTTGAGCTCTGCCAGATCGGACAGGCCGCCCACGCGCACCATGAGAAACTCATCGAGGTTAGACTCGAAAATCGACACGAACTTTAGCCGCTCGAACAGCGGAACGGTCTCGTCGAAGGCTTCGTCAAGCACACGGTTGTCAAAGCGCAGCCAGCTGAGCTCTCGGTTCTGCGTGTACGAGAAGTCGCGCGGCGGCTTACGCAGCTTTGCAGCGGCTTGCTTTTTTTCGATTTTGCTCGGCATATGCATCTGTCCGTTCAGTCCCCGTGGGGGACGGTTGCCTAACACTATTCACTATTGTCTCAATTTAGTCGACCTATGGCACGGACGTATCGCGTGAACGGTATCTTTACCTACTTCTTACGCTGACAAGCCATAGAGCTGACGCCCTTCGCGTTGTGAAAAACGGTCTATATTCTCACTCAACTGATAAGGATGCGTGAATAAGAATGATGGCAAGCTGAATATCATTGAATTCGGTCCAAAACGTGGGCTAGCTTCATTTATATACATAAAACCGTTTTACCTATGCAATTCTGAATCATGGATTTATAGATGCGATGGGGATAATTTATAGGAAAAAGAGCGTTTACCTTTGAAAAGGTACTTTAGAGCGCCGAAGTGCATCATGGGGGAATCACATGCGATATACCGTTCATCGCACTTTGTTGACCGTTCGGGGGTGAGGTGGAATTGCGGGTGGAATTTGGATATAACTAGAGCTGTCAGCAAGCAGCGCCCGTTACGGAAGGGCGCTGATAGATTCGGCCGAGAGGCCCGAAAGAAAGGTAGGAGGCCATGACGAAAGGTCTGCACGTGCCTTCCGAGATCGGCAAGCTCAGGAAGGTCTGCCTGCACCGTCCCGGCGACGAGCTCCTCAACCTGCCGCCCGACGAGCTCGAGCGACTCCTGTTCGACGACGTCCCGTTCCTGGAGGTCGCGCAGCAGGAGCACGACACCTTCGCCCAGATCCTGAGGGACCAGGGCGTGGAGGTCCTCTACCTCGAGAACCTCGTCGCGGAGGTGTTCGACCAGGTCCCCGGCGCCCGCGCCGAGTTCACCGACC
>NZ_QSBK01000008.1:0-299 GCF_003465685.1 Collinsella sp. AF04-24 | reverse complement strand
GGCCCGAAAGAAAGGTAGGAGGCCATGACGAAAGGTCTGCACGTGCCTTCCGAGATCGGCAAGCTCAGGAAGGTCTGCCTGCACCGTCCCGGCGACGAGCTCCTCAACCTGCCGCCCGACGAGCTCGAGCGACTCCTGTTCGACGACGTCCCGTTCCTGGAGGTCGCGCAGCAGGAGCACGACACCTTCGCCCAGATCCTGAGGGACCAGGGCGTGGAGGTCCTCTACCTCGAGAACCTCGTCGCGGAGGTGTTCGACCAGGTCCCCGGCGCCCGCGCCGAGTTCACCGACCAGTACAT
>NZ_QSBK01000007.1:0-112542 GCF_003465685.1 Collinsella sp. AF04-24 | reverse complement strand
CCGCCGCGACCGCCACGGTCGCCGCCACGGTCGCCAAAGCCGCCACGGCCACCGCGATCGCCACCGCGACCGCCACGGTCGCCGCCACGGCCACCGCGATCGCCAAAGCCGCCGCGACCGCCACGGTCGCCGCCACGGCCACCGCGCTCGTCACGGCCGCCGCGAGGACCGCGGTCCTCGTCCAGGCCCATGGCGACGAGCGGAGCGATAACCTTATCGAGAGCGGCCATCAGCTCGGTAGCCTCCTCGTAAGAAAGCTCGGGCAGGAGCTTCTCCTTCTTGTTGGCAAGCTCGACCAGGCCCTCAGCGGCATCCTCGGCAGCGAAGACAACGATCTTGCGCATATCGCCCTCGGCGTCGTCGATGCGGCCGACCAGATCGGCAGCCTCGGCCTCGGCCATCAGGCCATCGAGCTCACGAAGGCGCATGCCCAGCAGGTCGGACATTTCCTTCTGCTCCATCTTGGGCTTGAGGTCAAGAAGCTTGATGGCGCGCTCGATGTTCGCCATGCGCTCGGCCTTGGCCTCCTCCTCCTTGGAAATAGCAAAGCGACGGCTGCGCAGCAGGCGGGCGGCCTTCTGCATCTTGTCCATCAGCTCTTCGTCATCGTAATCAGCGGCGGCCTCGACAACCTCGGCCTCCTCGGCGGAAACCTCGTCAGCAGCCTCAACCTCGGCAGCTTCGGTCTCCACGGTCTCGACTGCCTCGACCTCGGCAGCCATGGTCTCGTTCTCGGTCTCGTTCATGATCTCTTCGTTCTCAGACATGAGACTCCTTCTTGGCCCTCTCGGGCATCATCGCCCCATTCGCGGGGCCCGTCGCGCACTCTTTGCGCTTTATACATTCATGCCTCTCGGCAAAACGTCCATTAGTTTATGGTGTCGCCATCCAATCTAGCTGCAGAATCTATGTGCACACATTAATGCGACATGTGCGACTCGCGGCGAGCGTACACCAGCGACACCGCGAACCCGACAACGGCAATCACGGCCGCCACGCGCACGGCGGCTGCAAATCCTATCGCCTGGGCAACGTCCGACGCAACGCCTGCGGCGCCAGCAGCCACCGCAGAACTCGAAAGCAGGCCGATAAACAGCGACGGACCAAACGACGCGGCAATCATGTTCCACGTGTTAAGCAATGCCGTTCCGTGAGGATGCTCAGCGGCGGGGAGCGTCTCCAAACCGGCGGTCTGCGAGGGGCTCAGTACCAAACCGACGCCGGCATACACCACAACGGTCAGCAGCACGACAACGCCGCTGTTCATGCTTGCCGCGGTCATCGAGATTGCCGTCTGCCCCACAGCGATCAGGGCAAAGCCGACCGGCAGCAGCGGCCACGCACCACGGGCATCCATCACGCGTCCGCCCACAATCGAGGTCACGGCGTTGCAGGCGATCGCCGGCAAAATGAGCAAACCCGCGACAAGTGCGGTCATGCCGTATGCGCCCTCAAAATAGAGCGGCAACAAAACGCTCATCGAGAACGTCGTCATCATCGACACCACCACAAGCAGGCATGCAGGCCAAAAACGAACGCTCGCCATGGGACGCACGTTAAGCACCGGATGCTCGAGCTTGAGCTGACGAACCGCAAACAGGCCGAGCACCACAACAGCGGCGAAAAGCGCCACGATACCGGCCATCACATTGGTCGAGAACTCGCCTACGGAATACACGAACGCCGTAATGCCGGCAGTGAGCAAAACAACCGACAGAATATCAAGCGTGGTGTTCGAACACTCTCCGACATTCCGAACGAGCTTTGCTGCCGCCGCGGCGACCACGACACCGCCCACCAGCGGCACTACGAACACCGCCCTCCAGCCAAACAACGTGCACATAAGACCACTAATCACGGGCCCAAACGCCGGCCCTAGCGTAATGCAGGCACCGCCCAAGCTCAGATACAGACCGAGCTTCTCACGCGGAGCACAAGATAGCACCACATTCATCATGAGCGGAAACAAGATGCCCGATCCCGCAGCCTGCAAAATACGACTTGGCAGCAAAACGGTAAACGACGGGGCGACCAGGCACAGGACTTCTCCGGCGACCATGCATCCGCATGCGAAAAACAGCAGCTTGCGCGTCGAGAAACGACCGGACAGAAAGGCCATGATGGCCGTAAAGATCGACGTCACGATCATGTATCCCGAAACGAGCCACTGCGCCGTGGTAGCGCTCACCGAAAAGACCGCCATGATGTCGTGCAGTGCCACGTTAATGATGTTCTCGTTAAACGCGGCGACAAAGGCTGCAATATACATTACGACGAGAAACGCCGAAGTGGCCGATGGCGTTGCTTGAACTTGTTGCTGAGATTTGCTCCCCATGCATTTCCTTCCTCTTGGAACGACAGTCGCATCGCCCCAGAGGAACAGTCCAGGGCGAGCATGAGCCCTAGACTTACGTCAGACGCCGCACGCGACGGATCCGACAACATGGTCCAACGTTGAAAGATTGTAACGCTGACGCGCAGCTTTCCTTCCGCGCTATTATTAAAAGTCCACGAAAGCACGAGACATGAGGAGCCCGCCATGATTAAGCCCATCATGAAATCCGAGTTCTTTTTGCGCCTGCCTTCCGAAGACGCGGGACCCGACGATGCCGCGACCGGGCAGGACCTCCTGGATACGCTCCATGAGCATGAGCACGAGTGCGTGGGCCTTGCCGCCAACATGATTGGCGTGCGCAAACGCATCATCTGCGTAAAGGACGGCAACAGGGCGCTGCTGATGTACAACCCTCAAATTCTTGAGCAGGTCAATTCCTATCAGACGAGCGAAGGATGTCTCTCGCTTTCCGGCGAGCGCCCCTGTACTCGCTATCGCCGCATTAAGGTTGAGTATTTGGACGAGAATTTCGTCCACCGCATCAAAAACTTCTCGGGCTACACCGCCGAGATCATCCAACACGAAATCGACCACTGTTGCGGAATCGTTATCTAGAAAGCCAAGGAAAATGACCTGCTTTCCTCCGTTGCATGCGGATCGTGATAACGATACAGGTTGAGCACACGCCAGCGAGCGAGCCGCATTTGCGCCAAGGTGACGCGAAATGAGAGGGCGCTGACCTTCTGGTCGCGCCCTCGAAATTGAACGTCAGATTGGTGTGAATGCAGCTCGCGCAACGTCAAGCGGTCCGCCGTTCGGCAGAACGGCGGAACTAATTAGGACTGGCGGTAGTGATCGAAGAAGTCGGCGAGGTCTTCGAGGGACTCCTTGAGCACTTCCATGCGCGGCAGGTACACGATACGGAAGTGGTCGGGCTCAGCCCAGTTAAAGCCGCCGCCGCGCGTGATGAGAATCTTCTTCTCGTGCAGCAGGTCAAGGGCGAACTGCTCGTCATCGGTAATGTTGAACTTCTTCACATCCATCTTGGGGAAGATGTAGAACGCCGCACGCGGCTTAACCACCGAGATGCCGTCAATCTTGTTGAGCGCCTCATACACAAAGTTGCGCTGCTCGTAGACACGGCCGCCGGGGCGGATGTAGTCGTTGACGGACTGATGGCCACCGAGCGCCGTCTGAACGATCGACTGAGCCGGCACGTTGGAGCACAGGCGCATGTTGGAGAGCATGTTAATGCCCATGATGAAGTCGCTCATGCAGCGCTGGTTGCCCGAAAGCACCATCCAGCCAATACGATAGCCCGCGATCATGTGCGACTTGGAAAGGCCGCTAAAGGTGACGCAGGGCAGATCAGGAGCGAGCGAGGCAATCGAGACGTGCTCGTAGCCGTCCATGCACAGGCGGTCGTAGATCTCATCGGCAAAGATCATCAGCTGATGCCTGCGTGCAACCTCGACGATGCCCTCGAGCACCTCGCGCGGGTAGACCGAGCCCGTGGGGTTGTTGGGGTTGATGATAACGAGGGCTTTGGTCGCGCTCGTGATCTTGGACTCCATATCCTCCAGGTCGGGATACCAATCCGCCTGCTCATCGCACAGATAGTGCACAGGATGACCGCCGGCAAGGGTTGCGCACGCCGTCCAGAGCGGATAGTCGGGGCTGGGGATCAGAATCTCGTCGCCATTGTCGAGCAGCGCGTTCATCGAAAGCTGAATGAGCTCGGACACGCCGTTGCCCGTGTAGATATGCTCCATCTGAACGTTGGGCAGGCCCTTGATCTGCGAATACTGCATGATCGCCTTGCGCGCGGAGAACAGGCCACGCGAGTTGGAATAGCCTTCGCAGTCGGGCAGCTGCTGGCGCATGTCCTTGATGACCTCATCGGGCGTGCGGAAACCGAAGGGCGCCGGGTTGCCGATATTGAGCTTGAGGATGCGCTCGCCCTCGTCCTCCATACGGGCGGCCTCGTCGACGACGGGACCGCGCACGTCATACAGGACGTTATCGAGCTTGGTGGATTTAGAAAAAGTACGCATGGTGGTGCTCCTTGCAATTTGAGCTGAGGGATGGGGTTCGGGCTTGGAATCGTTGCGGGGTGATGATGCCTCGCCTTGATCGGCGTCGCCGGCAAGCAGCCAGGTAACATCGACCTCCAAAATACGGGCGAGCAGCTCAGCCACATCGCGCCGCGGAATCGTCTTGCCGCTCACATATTGGCTCATCTGACTCTTGCCGAGTTTTTTGCCGAGCATCTCCGATGCGCGGATCACGTCCGACTGGCGAACGTCGCGATCGGACATAGCCTGTCGCAGACGATCGCTAAACGTCTCTTGGGCCACTAGAACCTCCTTGCTGGCAAAGTTCAATTTATACAACACGAATTGAACCTGAGTTCAATTTAGGCAGCAGTATAGCGCCGTGCTATTTCGAAAAGTTCAATTTCAAAAATAAAATGAGCAAGACCTCGAGATTTATCCAAAGGCGATAACGACGTGCACGCATTTAGAGGTATTCGAGGAAACGAGCGGCGGCAAGCGAAACATCGGCCGTTCGATATATGGCGTTGATCTGCCGATGGGGATGCCCTTCGAGCGGACGCACAGCAACATCGAACTGGCAGCGACGCAAGATGAGCGCGGGAAGAATGCTCACGCCCAGGCCATCCTCGACCATAGCCATAATCGCATAGTCATCCCAAGTCGACAGTTTTGAGCGCACCGCCAGCCCCGCCCGACGGAATAGCGGCGTAATCTCATCATCGGTACCCCGTTCCAGCAGAATAAACTGCTCTCTTGCCAAATCGGTAAGAGAGACGAACTCCGCCGTGGCAAGCAACGAATCTGTCGGCACCACCGCCATCAGCTCATCACACACTAAAGACCGTGATGCCATGCCGTTTTCTCGGGGCTCACGCGGGATAAAGCCCAGGTCGCAGCGCCCCTCCGCCACCCATTGTTCAATCTCTGAGTAATCGCCCATCAGCAACTCATAATCGACGTCCGGGTGATCGGCGCGAAAACGCGCTATGACCGGTGGCAGCACGTGGGTCGCCACACTCGAAAACGTACCAATGCAGATCTTGCCGCGCATGAGCCCACGCATCTCGTCCACGTGTCGCTGCAGGCGGCCAAACTCCTCGCAGAGCGCCTCAACCGCCGGCATGATCTGCCGCCCATCGGCAGAAAGCACCACACCCTCGCGGCTGCGGTCGAGCACCTTAAAACCCCAATCGGTCTCAAGGTCGCCCACCATGCGGCTCACGCCCGACTGCGAATAGCTCAGCCGCTCGGCGGCGCGCGTAAAACTGCCGGCCCGCACGGTCTCGAGCAGCACCTGCATCTTTTGAATATTCGTTTCCACGGCACCCCTCCACCTTTACATGAGTTTTTGTCATGTTATCCATGCATTATATTCGCTTTTCTTCTAAAGCCAGTTCACCCATAGTGAACATGTTCGGATATAGAGGGGATGTCAGCACATGAACAACGGATTGTTTACGTACTTAGCAGCATTGCTATTGTTTGGCTCCAACGGCATCATCGCCGCTGCCATCGCGCTGCCGAGCTCCGATATCGTACTGTTGCGCACGTTTTTGGGCGCTCTCACCCTTGCCGCCATCCTCTTCATAACCAAGCGCCATAACCTGCAGGCTCCGTCTCGCCCCCGCGAGGCCGCAGCGCTCATCGTCTCGGGCGCCGCGCTGGGCGCCAGCTGGATTTTCCTGTTCCGCGCCTATCAGACGATCGGCGTTGGTATCTCCTCGCTGTTGTATTACTGTGGCCCCATCATCGTTATGGCCCTCTCCCCGCTCATTTTTGGCGAAAAGCTGACCGGCGGCAAAATCGCCGGCTTTGTCGCCGTCGCCTGCGGTGCTTTTCTCATTGCAGCGCAAGGTCTAGGCGGCAATATGCCCATTGCGGGCATCGTCTGTGGAATCGCCTCGGCCTTCTGCTATGCATTGATGGTCATCGCCAGCAAGGGTGCGCCGCACATCGAGGGCCTCGAGAACTCCGCACTCCAAGTGAGCGCCGCCTTTGTGACCGCACTGGCCCTCACGCTCATCACGCAGGGCGCTCCCTCGTTCCTGTCCGCCGGCGTCGCCGCCAGCATTGATTGGCGCGCCGTCGCTATGCTCGGCGTCGTCAACACCGGCATTGGTTGCCTGCTCTACTTTAGCGCCGTCGCCAAGCTGCCCGTCCAGACCGTCGCCGTCGTCGGCTACCTCGAGCCGCTTTCGGCGGTCGTGTTCTCGGCCGCCCTTTTGGGTGAAGCCATAACACCGGTCCGCCTGATGGGCGCCGCGCTTATCATCGGCGGCGCGATTTTTTGCGAACTCGCCGGCAAACGCGCAAACGCCAAGGCTGGCATCGCCCAGACAGCACGTGCTTAAAAGCCCCTGCTTTGAAATGCTACCGGCGTAGATAAATAATCCCCAGCTGAGGATTATTGTCTAAAATAACCCGATGTGCCAAACTGCTCTTGTATGTATAAAGACGGCATAAAGTTTTTTGTCCTAGACAGATAACCGGATGTCTAAGGGAGTCCACGTGGCACACAACAAACTGGAGGCAAACCTCCAAGGCCAGCATGGGCAGGGCGGGCACGGAGCCATTCCCCTCTCCGCTGGCATGCTGCTCGTAACGCTCGGCGTCGTCTATGGCGACATCGGCACGAGCCCCATGTACACCATGAAATCAATCGTCGCCAACAACGGCGGCATCGGTACCGTCAGCGAGGACATGATCCTGGGCGCGCTTTCGCTCGTCATCTGGACCATGACGCTCGTGACCACGGTCAAGTACGTGATAATCGCCATGAAGGCCGACAACCACAACGAAGGCGGCATCTTCGCCCTGTTCAGCCTCGTACGCAAGGTGGCACCATGGCTGATTCTGCCCGCCATGATCGGCGGTGCGGCACTGCTTGCCGACGGCATCCTCACCCCCGCCGTCACGGTCACCACAGCCATCGAGGGTCTGCGCACCATCGAATGGGGCCATGCGCTGCTGGGCGACGGCCAGACCAACGTCATCATCATCACCATCATCATTATCTGCGGCCTATTTGCCATGCAGCGCGCCGGCACCTCGTCAATCGGCAAGCTCTTCGGCCCGCTCATGACGCTGTGGTTCCTGTTCCTGGCAGGCGCCGGTCTGTTCAACATGCTCGACAACCTGTCCATCTTGCGCGCGCTCAACCCCATCCGCGGCATTATGTTCCTGTTCTCGCCCATCAACCATTCGGGCATTATGGTGCTCGGCTTTGTCTTCCTGTCGACAACCGGTGCCGAAGCGCTCTACTCGGACATGGGCCACGTGGGCAAGGCAAACATCTATGCATCCTGGCCATTTGTTAAGGCGGCCCTTATCCTCAACTATCTGGGTCAGGGAGCTTGGCTACTCGCCAATAACTCCAACCCCCAGATGCTCGCGATGGATATCGTCAACCCGTTCTATATGATGCTCCCCGAGCCCCTACGCCCCTTTGCCATCGTGCTTTCGGCCGTGGCGGCCATCATCGCCTCACAGGCGCTCATCACCGGCTCGTTCTCGCTGGTATCCGAGGCAACGCGTCTCAACCTTATGCCGCACCTGCGCATCCACTACCCCAGCGACACCAAGGGCCAGCTCTATATTCCGCTCGTCAATAACATCATGTGGGTCGGCTGCATCTTCATCGTGCTGCTGTTCCAAAACTCCGAGCGCATGGAGAGTGCCTACGGCCTCGCCATTACCGTGACCATGCTTATGACCACCACGCTTTTGACGAGCTATATCGCCGGCATTCTCAAGCACAAGCTGGGCGCCTGCGTCTTCGCCCTGCTCTTCGGCGCCATTGAGCTGTGCTTTTTCGCCTCGTGCCTCACCATGTTCTTTGACGGCGGCTATGTGATGATCTTCTTGGCCGCACTGCTGTTTGGCCTTATGTATGTGTGGCGTCGCGGCACCGCCATCGAGCGCACGCAGACGATCCTGCTGCCCGTCTCCAAGTACATCGACCAGCTCAATCGCCTGCGCAATGACGAGACCTATCCCGTGCTCGCCGACAATCTGGTATTTCTCACCAACAGCCCCGACCCGCTCACACTCGACCGCGACGTGCTCTATTCCATCCTGGACAAACATCCCAAGCGCGCCAAGGCATACTGGTTCATCAACGTACACGTTACCGATGAGCCCTATACGCACGAGTATTCCGTCGAGACCTTTGGCACGGACTTTTTGTTCCGCGTACGCCTGGACCTGGGCTTTAAGGTCAACCAGCGCATCAACGCCTATCTGCGCCAGATCGTCGGCGACTTGATGGCATCGGGCGAGCTGCCGCCGCAGCATCACACCTACTCCATCTACGAGACACGCGGCAACGTGGGCGACTTCCGCTTTTGCATGCTGCGCAAGATGCTTGCCCCCGAAACGGACATCAACCGCAACGACCACCGCGTGATGGCCATCAAGTACGCCGTCCGCCGCGCCTGCGGAAGCCCGGCACGCTGGTACGGTCTTGAGAACTCGGCCATCATCATCGAGTACGTGCCCCTCTTTGCCCGCATGCGCCCGGCGGTCAAACTCGTACGCACCCATGTGCCGCTCGAAGTCCAGATCGAGGAAGCCGAGGAAATGGAAGTCGATATCTTCTCGGACGACCTGGTCAACGGCAACGAAGCCGGCAGGAACATGAACGTCGACCCCACCGAGTTGCTCGAGAGCGTCGCCGATACGCCCGAACAGCAACAGCTCGACGGCCTCGAGAGCGAACAACTCAACGACGCCAACTTCTAGCGACGTCGCGTATCAACGACAGCGGCCCTGCACCTCACGGGAGATGCAGGGCCGCTTTGCATTGCAGTAAAGCTATCGGCTACGAACGACGCGGCTCGGGAACCACGAGCCTATCGGGGCTCGCGCCCTCGGCATCCATCAGGCTCACGTAGCGAATCGACGGATCCCCATACATCGCGTAGTAATAATTGCCCGTGCGCGCGCTAAAGCATCCGGTATAGATAGTCTTCTCGAACTTGCCATCGCCCATCCTGGACGCCCCTTCAATCATCACCACGCCCTCGAGTGAACGGAACATGCGGACGACGTTTTCGGTCTCGCTCTCCTTTTGCGGGTAATTGGCATTGAGGTACGCCGCCTTTACAAAACGGCTCGGCGAATAGCAGTCACCCGGAATACCGCGCATGCCGGCACCCGCGCCATAGGGCTTGAGCTCGGCGCCACGCCATGTCGCCGTCTGCGGAAAATCGCTTGTGGCCGTGATATAGGTGCGCAGGTTTTCCATGTGCCACGGGAAGGTGGGCTGATTGGCAAGGGTGTCGACCGGATCGTCGTATACATGCAGGCCGTCAGCCATCATCTCGACCACGATGCTGCGCTGGCTGTCGCCGATAATCCAATGGAGCAGCGACACGCCCAGCCCCTCTCCTGCAGATTTGGCAACAATCACCGTATCGCGCAGCGCGGCCTCGACCTCATCGACCGTCGAGAACGTCGCTGCCACCCACAGGGGAAACTCATAGGCCGCGATATTGGTCTTTCCATCAACCGGCCCCTTGGCATACTCGGCATAACCGGGAAAGTTGAGCCCCGCCACAGCCAGACCCGCATCGTTACCGCAATCGAAAAACATGGGATAGTTCTTGTAATCGATGCACATACCGATCACCGCGTGTGCCGCTGTCGCGTCGTCGATAAACGAATACGGAATGTGGAACCCGCGCGGCATCACGCGAACCTGTTGGCCGTAGTCAAAGCTCCAGTCGAGGTTGCGGCCTAGATACATGTGGCCAGAATTATCGGTAAATCGAATGCTCGTACACATAGCGCCTCCTAGCTTTACGTTCCTGCTAAGGTTATTGTCACCAAACAAAAAGGCGCTAAACACAAAAGCCCGGACATGGCAACAATGTCACGCCCGGACCATAAGAGACGAAGTGTGGTGCTTTGGTCCCCTTAGACCAACTTTCCAAGACAGTGATCGATCATATGCTGGACCATCTGCGCCTCGAAGCCGACGAAGTCCTGCTTGCGCTCGCGCATCTTGCCGTCAACGATCACGTCATAAGCAACCTTGCACTTGATATAGCGCGTGGACTTGGTGACCTCCTCGTGCGTCAGGCAGCTCTCCTCCATCTTGCTGGCGCCCAGGCCAAACACCAGACGGGGGTTGTAGAGTACGTGGGGCTCGCCGGCGTCGTCCAGATAGACGCAGACCTTCTTGGTGACGCCGATCTGGTTGGCGGCCAAGCAGCCGGCATCATCGAGCGACTTGATGGTATCAATCAGATCCTGAGCGACCGACTCGTCCTCGACAGTCGCAACCTCGCAACGCTGAGACAGGATAGCCTCGTCGCGGCAGAGCTCTTTAATCATACGTTCCTCCATAGGGGTCGTTGTAACCGCTTAAGTATACGGTACCTACACAATTTCATGCAAAAGATACCGCCCGTCCGTTACAAACCGCCGAACATCAACATGTGAGGAACACCAACTTCACAAAGGCGATATAGTGGGTGAGTTCGTGTCAATCGGCCTAAACTCGGGGCCGAACAAGGAAAGGGTATGCATGGACGAACTATTTCACGTCAGTGAGCGCAAGTCCACAATCGGGACCGAACTCCGCGCTGGACTGACAACATTCCTGGCGATGGCCTACATCATCGCCGTCAACCCCGCGGTGCTCTCGGGCGCTGGCATCGATGCGGGAGCGCTCGCCTGCGCCACCTGCCTGGGCGCCGGCATCATGACCATCTGCATGGGCATCTTCGCCAACCGCCCGCTCGCCTGCGCGTCGGGCTTAGGCGTCAACGCGATGATCGCTGGAATCACCACCACCGTCTGCGGCGGTGACTGGCACGTGGCCATGAGCGTCATCTTCCTTGAGGGCGTCGTCATCTTGCTGCTCGTGCTTTGTGGCCTGCGCGAGGCCATCATGGACGCCATCCCGGTTGTCCTGCGTCACGCCATCTCGGTGGGTCTGGGCCTGTTCATCGCCATGATTGGCCTGTGCGATGCCGGCATTATCACCGCTGGCGCCGGTACACTCGTCGGTCTGGGCGACATCACCTCCCCCACCTTCATCGTCGGCATCATCTCCATCCTGGTGACGGTCGCCCTCGCCTGCCGCAACGTCCCCGGCTCGCTGCTCATCGGCATCATCGTCGCCGTTATCGCCGGTATCCCCCTGGGTGTGACCCAGGCTCCGACCGGCATCATCGCCCCGCTCGACTTCTCGAGCATCGGCGGCCCCATCGCCGACGCCGGCGGCGTGCCCGCCATCGTCAAGGTCCTTACCGACCCCACGCTCCTCGTCATCTCGTTCTCGCTGCTCATGAGTGACTTCTTCGACACCATGGGCACCGCGATGGCCGTGGCCAAGCAGGGCGAGTTCCTCACCGACGACGGCAACGTCGAGAATATCAAGGAGATCCTGATCGTCGACTCCGCCGCCGCTGCTGTGGGCGGTTTCATGGGCGTCTCCTCCATCACCACCTTCGTCGAGTCCACTTCCGGCGCCGCCGACGGTGGCCGCACGGGCCTCACCTCCGTCACCACCGGCGTGCTGTTCATTCTCGCCGCGTTCTTCTCCCCCATCGTCACCATCGTTTCCAGCGCCGCCACCTGCGGTGCTCTGGTCTACGTTGGCTACCTCATGATGAGCGAGGCCTCCGAGATCGACTGGTCCGACGTGTCGCAGGGTTTCCCGGCGTTCATGATTGTCGCCGGCGTGCCCTTCACTTACTCCATCTCTGCCGGCATTGGCCTGGGCTTTATCGCCTACGTGATCGTCGCGCTCTTTAAGGGCGAGGCCTCCAAGATCAAGCCGCTCATGTGGATCGCAGCCCTTGCCTTCCTCGTCTACTTCTTTGTAGCGTAGGCGCAAGATTCGCAATACCAAACAGCAAAGCGCGGAGTCGCATCGAGCGGCTCCGCGCTTTGCTTTTAAAGCCAGGCACCACACGGACACGCGATGTATTGCTTCGCAAGTTTTGGACGTTTTGCTCTCCAAACGGCACTACCGACGGCTACATCCTGCAGATATGCTGGATGTAGCCGCATAGGCCCTATGAGGATGGGAGTAACCATGGCCGCCTTGTTCACGACCCCCAAGCGCAATGACAAAACCTCTGGAGCCCATTTTGTCGAGCCCGACCTGCGCCGTCGCACGCTGCTCGCGCACGGCAGCTGGCGCCGCGTGACACGCCGCATCGTTGTAGGCGCCGTATGCGCGCTTACGGTAAGCTCGCTGCTCATGCCGAGCGTCTCGCTCGCGGCCGAGTGGGTGGACGTCGGCGGCACCCAGTACAACGCCGGCACCGCGGCGGGCGACGCCGCCGGCACCTGGAGCTGGGACGGCGCCGACGATATGAAGCTCAACGGCTATGACGGCGGTGCGATCCAGGCTGCGGGCAAGCTCAACATTGCCTACGAGGGAAAGAACACCGTGAAAACCGAGCCCGATTACACCGGAGCCGCCATCAAGGCGCAGGATGGCACTAGCCAGAAAGCAGAGTTGAACATAACGAGCTCGAATAGCACGGATGAGCTCAATGTGACAGCTGAGGCCGATGCAATTAAATCCACAGGCGACCTCTCCATTTCTGGCCCAGGCACTGTGAACACCACAAGCACTACTTCCGACGGAATTGAGGCAAAGGGCGATCTCTCTATCACGGGCTCGGGCACCGTGAATGCAACGGGCGGTACCGAAGGCATCCAATCCAAGGGCAAGACCACCATCGATTCCTCTGGCACAGTGATCGCTAAAGGAAGCGAAGGTTACGGCATCGCCGCGGGCAGTGACCTGATCATCAAAGGCGGTGGCAAGGTAGAAGCAAGCTCGATAGAAGAAGCGGCGATTTGGGCTGACGGCAACATCGACATCTCGGGCGGCAGCCAGGTCGAGGCAAGCTCCCAGGGAGATCTTGCCGTCGACGCTGAGGGTAGTCTCGCGGTCACGAACGCCTCCCTTGACGCAAGCGGTGTTGAATATGGTGTCTATGCCTACAAGGGCGTTACGCTCGATCACGCGACCGTGACGGTCCGCACAAGCGCGAGCGGCGGCCAGGCCATCGCCCTCATCACTGACGGGGACGACATCGTCATCAAGAATGGTTCCATCGTGGACGCGTTCGCAGAAGGCAAATTCTCGGTTGCAATCTCTACCAGAAACCACCAGCCAAACGTCGCTGGCGGCCACATCTACATCAGCGACTCCGTTGTTAAGGCTATAGCCCGCTATGTCGAGACCGGTGGCGATGGCCCCGATCACTACAGCAACGACCAAAGCGGCGAGGTCATCCCTGAGCCTAGGGGTCTGAACATCGGTATCTTCGCCCAGACCTACGAGGGCATCACGCCCGCGACCATCTCGATCGTCCGCAGCAAGCTCACGGCCGAGGGAGACACGGCGGCAATCTTCGCTCTTGCCATAAGCGAGGATGGCAAGGCGATCGGCACCATCGAGATCGAAGGCGCTCCCATCCAGACGCCCGCAGGCGGCAAGATCATTAACTATCGCTACGAAGAAGAGTGCGGCCCCAGCATCTCCTACGAGGCAGGTCAAACCATCGGCACGGGCGACGCCACGATCGACTCCCCCTATGACGCCGCTGTCGCCAAGAGCACGGCCATCGTGCCTCCCGAGGAGATCAAACCCGAGGAGAAGCCCGGCGAGACCAAGCCGGGTTCCAAGTCCGAGGGCACGAAGACGACCAAGACCGTTGCGGCTGCAACCGCGGGAGCCAAAACCACCGGCATCCTCGCCGCAACCGGCGACACCTCGAGCGCGGCCATCATAGCGACCGCCCTTGTAGGAACGGCCGCTATCGTCACAGGCGCCCTGGCGAGTCGCAAACGCTCGTAAACACTTTTTCGCACAGGACGGGTGGGTCGCAGCCCTTGCCTTCCCCGTCTACTTCTTCGTAGCGTAAGGGCAAGGCTGCAAAAGCTGAACAATAAAGCGCGGAGTCGCCATGCGGCCCCGCGCTTTTCTTTTAACGTCGGTCCCTGCGCCGGCGTGCGGCCTATTTCTCCCCCATTTTGGCCATTTTGCCCTCCAAACGGCACTACCGCCGGCAACATCCAGCAGATACGCTGAACCTAGCCGTATAGGCCCTATGAGAACGGGAGCAACCATGGCAGCCTTGTTCACGACCCCCAAACGCAATGACGCTACCGCCGGAACCCATGTTGCCGAACCCGACGTTCGCCGTCGCATAGGACTCGCGCACGGCAGCTGGCGCCGCGTGACGCGCCGCATCGTCGCGGGCGCCGTGTGCGCGCTCACGGTGAGCTCGCTGCTCATGCCGAGCGTCTCGCTCGCAGCGGAATGGGTCAAGGTCGGCGGCAACAAGTACAACACCGCGGCGAGCGACGAGGCCGGTACCTGGTCGTGGGACGGCGCCGACGACTTGAAGCTCAACAACTATAACGGCGGCGAGATCCAGGCCGCAGGCAAGCTCAACGTGAATTACTCGGGAACCAACATCGTCACTGCCGAATGGATCGAAAGCATCAACGTTTCTCATGGCACTAACGAGAATGCCGAGCTCAATATCCAAGGCGACGCGGGCAGCACGCTCAGCGTGACATCTACTGAGGACGCTATCCTCTCCACGGGTAATATCAACATCGACGGAGCCGGATCCGTCAACGCCACGAGCACTGGGTTTGATGCCATCAATGCCGGGGGTGATCTCGCTATCAAAGGTTCGGGCAACGTCAACGCCACGGGTGCATCGGATGGCATCAGGGCAAACGGCAATATCACGATTGACGACAGCGGAGCCGTCACCGCCAGGGCTACCGAGGACAAGGGTATTGGAACCGACAAGGACCTCACCATCAAGGGTGGCGGGACGGTCGAGGCAAGCTCCGAGAAAGACGCTGCCGTCGAGGCCAAGGGCAGCCTCGCAGCCACAAACGCCTCCCTCAACGTAAACGGTGTTGAATATGGCGTCTATGCCCACAAGGGCATCACCCTCGATCATGCAAACGTGACGGTCCGTGCAGGTAAAGGCAGATACGGTGGCGCCATCGCCCTCTTCACCTACCAGGACGACATCGTCGTCAAGAACGGCTCCACCGTGGACGCGTTTGCGGAAGGTGAGGTTTCGGCTGCATTCTCCACCAGAAACGATCGACCCAACGAGGAGGGTGGCCACATCTACATCAGCGACTCCGTTGTCAAGGCCATAGCCCGCTATGTCGAGAACGGCGACGGCCCCATCCCCTACAGCGAAAACCAAGATGGTGAGACGAGCCCCGAGCCCCAAGGCGAGAACATCGGCATCATCGCCCAGACCAGCGAGGGCGTCACACCCGCAGCCATCTCGATCATCCGCAGCAAGGTAACGGCCGAAGGAGATACAGCGGCAATCTTTGCCCGTGCCATGAGCGCTGACGGCAAGACAATCGGCACCATCAAGATTGAGAACGCCGCCATCCAGACGCCCGAAGGCGGCAAGGTCATTGACTATCGCAAGCTCCGTAACGGCATCTACGAGGCAGGCCAAGCCATCGGCACGGGCGACGCTGTGATCGACTCCCCCTATAACGAAGCTGTCGCCAAGAGCATGGTCATCGCACCTCCCGAGGTAGCCAAGCCGGAAGACCCCAAGCCCGACGAGACCAAGCCCGCAGAAAGCAAGCCCGCGGAGTCCAAGCAGAACCCCAAGCCTGAGGGCTCAAAGCCGACCAAGGCCGTTGCGGCTTCAATCACGAAAGCCAAGACTACCGGCGTGCTCGCGGCAACCGGCGACACCTCGGGTGTGGCCATCGTGGCAACCGTCCTTGCGGGAACAGCCGCTATCGCCGCAGGCACCATGGCGAGCCGCAAGCGCTCTTAGACGCCTCTGCGCACATGGCAGCTCCCGCGAAGGCCCCGAGTCCCAGCACCGTTTAACAACGCCACCGCCGAGCTCCCCTCCGGCGGTGGCGTTTTCCATATGCGTCCGCAGGGTATGCACGAGATTGTCTTTGGTCTAGCCCAACCTGCATGAGCCGGCGTGCGACAATGGGGGCCGTCGATATCACAACGCCGAGAGAAGCCTGCCTTGGAAGCGCATCATAAGCAGATAACCGTTCATTCGGAGCATACGGAAAGCGCGCCCGTCATCTACCTCCCCGTTGTCATGGACGACGGTAGTAAAGTCTACGAGTGCTGCCGAGAGCTCGACTGTCCGCCATTCACCCTCGTCGCCATTGGCGGGCTCGATTGGAATCGCGAGCTGAGCCCCTGGGCATGCGACGGAACCGTGCGCGATGCCGAGCCTTTCGGCGGCCAAGCTGCCGGTTTTCTTGATGAGCTGCTGAATCAGATAATCCCCCAGGTCGAGTCGTCGCTTCCTCAGCCGCCCACCTGGCACGGCGTTGCTGGCTACTCGCTGGCAGGCCTCTTTTCGCTTTGGGCTCTCTGGCAAACCGACGCCTTTGACCGCGCTGCAAGCGCATCGGGGTCGCTGTGGTTTCCCGAATTTGTCGATCGCGCCAGCACGGCGCCATTTGCCGGCAGCCCGCAAGCCATCTATCTGTCACTCGGCAAAAAGGAAACCAAGACGCCCAACCGCATGATGCGGCACGTACTCGACGACACACGCGCGATGGAAGCGTTGCTCGTCGAGCGCGACATTCCAACAACGCTGGAGCTCAACCCCGGCAATCACTTTGCCCAAACCGACTTGCGCATGGCCCGCGGCATCCACTGGATACTCACGCACTAAAAATGGCTCCCACGCGTAGCTGCACGCATGGGAGCCATTTTTTAGATTTATCGATAGCCGGCCTTACTCGGCGGCCTCCTCGAGTTCAGAGACGTCGAACTCAAAGTCGTTGCCCGGTAGGATGGCATTGAGCACAATGCCCACCAGCGAACCCACGGCAAGGCCCGAGAGCGAAATGGTCACGCCGCCCAGCTCCAGCACGATGGCACCGGCGGTACTGTAGGCAATGCCGAGCGAAAGCACGAGCACCAGAGCCGCCACCAGCACGTTGCGGTTGTTCTGGAAATCAACCTGATTCTCGATGAGGTTACGGACGCCCACGGCGCTGATCATGCCGTAGAGCACGAGCGACACGCCGCCGATTACACACGCTGGCATGGCGGCGATCACGGCAGCAAACTTGGGGCAGAACGAAAGCACGATGGCGCAGCAGGCGGCAATGCGAATCACGCGCGGGTCGAACACGCGCGTCAGGGCGAGCACGCCGGTGTTCTCGCCATACGTGGTGTTGGCCGGAGCGCCAAAGAGCGACGCCAGAATCGTGGCGAGACCATCGCCGAGCAGCGTGCGATGCAGGCCGGGATCGGCGATGTAGTTACGCTCGCAAGTGGAGCCGATAGCCGAGATATCACCGATATGCTCGATCATGGTCGCGAAAGCCAGCGGCATGATGGTGATGATGGCCGTCGTGGCAAGACCGCTATCGAACTGCGGCCCAAAGAGTGCAAACACGGTGTTGTCCCACACGATGGGCAGACCGACCCACGGAGCGGCGGCAACGCCCGAGAAATCAACCTCGCCGAGCGCAGTCGCAACGGCATAGCTCACCACAACGCCCAGCAAAATCGGCACGATCTTGATCATGCCGCGGCCCCAGATGTTGCAGATGACGATCACGGCCACAGCGATAACGGCGACAAGCCAGTTGGTCTGGCAGTTGGCAATGGCAGAGCTCGCCAGGATCAGGCCGATGGAAATGACGATGGGACCGGTCACCACCGGCGGAAAGAAGCGCATGACACGCTTGGCGCCAAATGCGCGGAACAGCGCCGCCAGCACCGGATAGAGCAGGCCGGCGCAGGCTACGCCCAGGCAAGCGTAAGGCAAAAGCTCGGCCTCGCCGTTGGGTGCAATGGCGGCATAACCCGCGATAAAAGCAAACGACGAGCCCAGAAACGCGGGCACCTTACCGCGCGATAGAAAATGAAACAGCAGCGTGCCGATGCCGGCGAACAGAAGCGTCGCCGAAACGGAAAGGCCGGTGAGCACAGGCACGAGCACCGTGGCTCCGAACATCGCAAACATGTGTTGCAAACCCAACACAAACATGCGCGGGCGGCCGAGCGACGATGCATCGTAGATGGCATCGGTGACGGCGGGCGTCGAGGATTGGGACATGGAAGTCCTTTCATGATGGAAGGGCGATCAGGCATATCGGATAACCTGCCCGAACGATACGATCCGAACCATTGTACGTGATATGCCATGTCTCGCACGCGCCGTCACCTGCAAACGGTAGCGTTACTTCCAAACGCGCTCGGAAATGCGCTTGACCAGCGCGATCTTTGCCCACTGTTCGTCCTCGGTCAGTTTGTTGCCAATCTCACAGCTGGCAAAGCCGCACTGGGGCGACAGGTACAGGTTCACGAGCGGCACATACTTTGCGGCCTCGTGGATACGTTCGACGATGGCATCCTCGTCCTCGAGCTCAGCGGCCTTGGTGGTCACCAGGCCCAGCACGACCTTCTTGCCGGGAGCAACATACTTGAGTGGCTCAAAGCCACCGGCGCGCGGCGTATCGAACTCAAGGTAGAACGCGTCGACATCCTCGTGCGCAAACAGGTACGGTGCAATGGGATCGTAACCACCCTCGAAGGCATACGTGGAGTGATAGTTGCCGCGGCACACGTGCGTGTTGATGACCAGATCGTCGGGCTTGCCCTCGATGGCGGCGTTGTTGAGCGCCACGCCCAGCTCGCTTACCTTTTGCAGGTCGACCGGGCTCATGCCGGTCTTTGCCACGAAATCGGTGTCGCAGTAGATACCCCAAGTACAGTCATCAAACTGGATATTGCGGCAGCCTGCTGCGTACAGGTCGGCAATCACGGTGCGGTATGCTGCCGCGATGGCATCGGCGAGCTCTTCGTCGGTCTTGTAGACGGCGCGCAGACTCTCCTGCTGGCCATCGCAACGGTCGAGCGTGACTTCGGAGAATGTCTGGATCGGTGCCGGAATGGTTTGCCGTGCGACCTGGCCCTCCCCCTCAAGCGCCTTGACGAACTTAAAATGCTCGACGAACGGATGATTCTTGCCGCCAATGGGACCGGTTACCACGGCGGTGTCGGCGGTAGTCTCCTCATCGTGGAACATATAGCCTGTACGCGAGGTGCGGCGCTCAATGCCGTTAAGGCCCCACATAAAATCGAGGTGCCAGTAGCTGCGGCGGAACTCGCCATCGGTGATAACTTGCAGGCCGGCGGCCTTCTGCTTTGCCACCAAATCGCGAATGGCCTCGTCCTCGACGGCCTTAAGCCCCTCGGCATCAAGCGTGCCTGCCGCATAGGCAGCGCGGGCATCCTTTACGGCCTGCGGACGAAGAAAGCTGCCGACGATATCAGCGCGAAACGGCGCGTTCGATTGAATTGAAGTGCTCATAGATATCTCCCTTTGCATTGGTTGCTTTACTGGGACAGAGTATGAGCGCTTATATGGCCATCGTAAAATATACGTTTATATAGGTTTGTTATTAGTTTTTTCTATACTGAGCAACAGTGGAGCTCAGCCTCACATGGGTATCTCGAAGTGAGCTAAATATGCTGACGAATCGCTTCGATATAGGCCTGCCCATAGCGCGTGAGCGTCGTATTTTTGCGCGTGATAATGCCGATCTCCATGTACTCGTCTACATCGAGCGGAATCGAGATAATACCGGGGCCGTTAAGCTCATGGCTGATCACGCCCGAACACACCGTGTAGCCGTTAAGGCCCATAGCTAGGTTGAACAGCGTCGCACGGTCGCGCACGCGGATATTCTTGCGGCGCTCAAAGGTCGAGGTCAGCTCCTCAGAATAATAAAACGAGTTATAGCTGCCCTGCTCATAGGACAGGAACGGGTAGTCTTCCAAGTCCTCGAGCGTCACACTCGAGCGGCCCGCCAGCGGATGGTCGGCGCACACGAAGACATGCGGCGTGGCGCAGAAGAGCCCTTCGAACACGAGCTCGTTGGCCGCCAACATGCGCTCGATGACCTCGCGATTGCGCTCCGACAGATACAGGATGCCGAGCTCGCTTTTCATGTGCGCGACGTCCTCGATAATCTCGTGGGTTTGCTCCTCGCGCAGGGTAAAGTCGTAGCGCGCGGCATCGAACTCGCGGATCACGTCAACAAACGCGTTAACGGCAAAGGAATAATGCTGACAGCTCACACTAAAGTGCGGCACCTGCTCGGATGCGCCCTTGTACTTGCCCTCGAGCAGGTCGGCCTGGTCGAGTACCTGGCGCGCGTAGCCCAAGAAGGTCTCGCCTTCCTCGGACACAATGACGCCCTTGTTGGTGCGCTCAAAGATGCGCACGCCCATCTCGTTTTCGAGGTCGCGAATCGACGCGGTAATCGAAGGCTGCGACACAAAGAGTCGGCGCGAGGCCTCGGTGATGCTACCGCATTCGGCAACCTTGACAACATACCTGAGCTGCTGAAGCTTCATGACTTTCTCCCTAGACGTTCACGGCGCCAAGACCCGCCGCGTCCATCTGGCGCATAAACGACGGCATCTCCCCCGTCGCGGCGCAGGCGGCAATCTGATGCAGAGCCCCGGCGACCGCATCATCTGCCGCAGCGCCAATATGCCAGCGCGCCGCCGCCGTAACGGCCTCGTTGGCATTGGCGACTGCAACGGAGTTGGGAACGGCATCGATCATGGGCAGGTCGTTATCGGAATCGCCAAATACGGCCACCTCGTCGGGCGTCAGGCCCAAAGCGCGCGCCAGCTCCAGCGCAGCACAGCCCTTGTCCCAACCGGCCGGAAGGATGTCGAACAGGCGCACTCGGTTGTTGGGAAACACAAGCGAGAGTTCCGGCACCTCGGCGGCAACGCACTCGCGTAGCTCCGCGAGCTCCTCACGCGAACGGGCACTCCAGATATTCGCCTTAAACACCGGCGCGTCATCGACAACGGGACGACACGGGGCCTCTTCGCCTTTGAGCCACGCATTGCCGCCTGATTCCATGGCGCGGCGCACGCGCTCGGCATCACGTGTCACGCAATAGGCATCGTTATCCCAAAAGTCATCACCTAAGCTGTAGACCTTCAGATAGGTATCGTCGGTTTCTTCTTCCAGATAGGCGGCCAAACGCATAAGCGCGTCGCTATCGGTCGCACGTGAGGCGACCGCTTCGCCGTCGACAAACATCACCTGGCCGTTACAGAACGCACCGGTCGAAAAACACTCGGAACGATTTTTGAACATCCAGCCCATCGCGGACGGCTGACGGCCCGAAACCGGGCCAAAGTGCAGACCCGCCGCCTGCATGGCATGGATACCCTCAATGGCGTAGTCGCTGGCGCCGTCATGCCCGGCTGGAATCAGCGTATCGTCCATATCGGTCAGCACAAGTTTGATCATAGGGTCCCCCAGTCGTTTTCATCGTAACCATTGTACCGATGCGCTAGTATAGGGAACAACAGATTCGATGCGGGAGTGCCGGCGGTGCAAACCACAAGGCTGAGAGGGCATGGGGCCCAATCCTTTGAACCTGTCAGTTAATGCTGGCGTAGGGAGCATGCCGCCTTTACAGGGGCGCTGTCTATGCACAGCGCCCCTTTTCTATGCCAAGGAGGCATGTGCAGTGATCGATTCGAAACAGCTCAAGCAACAAGTGATCAAGGCCGTGGAGGAGATTCGCGCCACCAATCCGATGGCCGGCTCCATCACCAACACGGTGACGATCGACTTTGTCGCCAACGCACAGCTCGCCGTGGGCGGATCGGCCGCCATGGTCTATCTGCCCGACGAGGGCGAGGCGCTCGTTGCCGGCGGCGGCGCCATCTATCTCAACATGGGCACACTCTTCCCCATCTACGAGCAGACGATTCCCCGCGCGGCCAAGGCGGCACACGACGCCGGCAAGCCCTGGGTGCTCGATCCGGTTGGCCTGGGCATCGGTAGCCTGCGCACCCAGCTGGTAAACGAGCTCAAGCAGTACAAACCCGCCATCGTGCGCGGCAACGCCTCCGAGATTATCGCGCTCGCCGGCCTGTGGGGTCTTGAGGGCGAGGCGGCTGATCTGAGCCGCGTACGCGGTGTCGACACCACCGACACGGTCGACGCCGCCCGCGATGCCGCCGTGGCGCTCGCTCGCTACACCGGCGGCGCCGTAGTGGTCTCGGGTGAAGTCGACCTGATCACCGACGGCACGACCGTGGCCAAGTCCCACGGCGGCAGCCCACTCATGTCCAAGATCACCGGCTGTGGTTGCTCACAGGGCGGCGTGCTGGCCGTGTACGCCTGTGCTGCCGATCCGTTTACGGCAGCCATCTGCGGCACCGCCGTCTACAACGTTGCCGGTACGCGTGCCGCTGCTGTCGCCGACGCGCCGGCAAGCTTTAAGGTCGCCTTTATCGACGAGCTCTACCGTGCGACCGCCCAGGACATTGCCGATAACCGACTCGAGCTCGAGGAGGCATAAGCCATGTCCGAGCCCGCAACCAATGCCGGCATGAACACCCTGATCGCTGTGGCCATTGCCCCATGTGGCACCGGCGACGAGCTGTCTGCCGAGGTCGCCGAAGTCGTGCGCGTCATTCGCGAGAGCGGCCTTCCCAACCGCACCACCTCGATGTTCACCGAGATCGAGGGCGACTGGGACGAGGTCATGCAGGTCGTGCGCGACGCAACCTTTGTGTTGGCGAGCAAGGGCATCCGCACCGAAGTCGTGCTCAAAGCCGATATTCGACCCGGATTTACCGACACCATGACCGGCAAACTCGAGCGCATGGAAGCACAGATCAAAAAGCAGGAGGAAGCACGATGAGCATCCGCGACAACCTTGATATCTCGGCCTATCTGGTACTCGGCCCCGAAAACACGCTCGGGCGCCCCGTGGGCGATGTGGTGGCCCAGGCACTCGATGCCGGCTTTACCTGCATCCAGGTGCGCTCCAAGGTGGCAAGCGCCCGCGAGATCATCGCGCTGACCGGCGACGCCGCGCAGGCAATCGCACAGGCTGGCAAGACCGATCAGGTCGCTTTGCTGATCGACGACCGCCTGGACTGCGTACTCGCCGCGCGCGAGCAGGGCATTGCTGTCGACGGCGTGCACGTGGGCCAGAGCGATATTCCCGTCGAGGTCTGCCGCAAACTTTTGGGCCCCGATGCCATCGTGGGCCTTTCGGCCCGTTGCGAGGAGATGCTCGAGTACGTCAAGACCGCCGACATGAGCCTAGTCGACTACCTGGGCATCGGCCCGCTCCACGAGACCGAGACCAAGCGCGACTGCGGACGCGCGGCCGACGGCTCTATCATCACCAAAAGCTTTGAGGACCTGGCCGCACTCCACGCGGCAAGCCCCGTGCCCATCGTGGTGGGCGGCGGCGTAAAGATGGCCGACCTGCCGCAGCTCAAGGCCACCGGCGTCGACGGCTTCTTTGTGGTGAGCGCCGTCTGCAGTGCCGACGACCCCTACGCCGCTGCCAAGGAACTCGTCGACACCTGGCAGCAGGCATAGGCCTATGCCGAGCAGCTGCTCCGCAGCCTCATACCTTCGACAGCGGAAAGCGCATCCCAGTTTGGACGTCCATTCTGGGATGCGCTTTCCATATAGAGGGCCAGCGGAAAACGCATCCCATTCCAAGCGCAAATTTTGGGATGCGGTTTCCGCGACCGCCCCCTCGCGGAAACCGCATCCCAGTCTGAGCGCATATTCCGGAATGCGCTTTCCGTAGCAGCCCTTACCCCGCCAGATACGCTTCCAGCGCGGGCAGCGTCGCCTCCGCATCGCGACGGCCGATCTGATAGATACGCTCAAGCTCATCGGGCTCGCGGCACAGCGACGGCACCTTCACCGATTCGCTCGGCCGCACCACAAAGATCTCGCCAGCGGCCTCGCGACGCGCCAGGTCGTCGAGCGTGGCGTTATATACCTCGTGCCGGTGCTCAAGCGCCGCAACAAACTCCGGATAGTGACGATACACGCGACGCAGCATAGGCATCACGCTATTGGGCTGCTTTGCAAAGCCCGCCGGCTGCGTCAGCACCACCACGTTGCGGTCATAGCCCTGCGCAAACAGCCATGCGCTGGGAATGGAATCGGCAACGCCGCCATCCAGGTACTTGTGCCCCTCAATGGCAACGGGTCGTGTTGCCACGGGAATCGCCGACGACGCCCGGATCCACTCGATATCATGCTCATCACCGTAAGGCAGGTCATGGTAGACGGCCCGCCCCGTCTTAAGATCGGTGCACACGCAGGTAAACCGCATGGGGCAGGCACGATAAGCCTCCAGGTCGATGGGATCGCGCTCGATGGGAACCTCGTGATAGGCAAACTCGGCATTGAACATGTCGCCGGTTCGCAGCCAGCTCGTCACGCTCGCATAGCGCTTGTCGGCGCAATAGGCCTTGTTGTAGCGAATGGCACGGCCGATCTGGCGCGATTTAAAGTTGTAGCCAAACGCCGCGCCCGCCGAGACGCCCACCATATGGTCACAGGTCAGGCCGCACTCCATCCATACGTCGAGCACGCCCGCCGTATACATACCGCGGTAGCCGCCTCCCTCGAGCGCAAGCCCCACCGTGGGCGTCGTATCTGGCTGTGCCATGCGACCATCTCCGTTCCTGCGTTTTAAAACGAAACAAGTATACCCGTCAACATATATCGCCTCAGTCGCATTTTCATCGAACATCGTCGCGTTACCGTTTGGCGAATAATGGCGAATAATGGCCGCCCGCAACATGGGCACCCCTGCATAATTCCATACACTTGTTTATACTACTCAGTAGTTATCAGCAACGAACGTCAGCCGACAAATAAACCCAACGACGCAGCAAGGCGGGGGCTTGGAAACACGCGAGGCGTTGAGCAACAACGCGTGTGCACAACGAGCTCGCCCGACGCAATCCGCCCCGACCCCAGAAAGCCGCCTACAGCATGGATACCCCCAGCAATTACACTGAAACGCTCGAAAAGACCGTCCGCGACCTTCTCAAGCGTCAGGAGGATCTGGTCAGGACCGCCTTTACCGACCAGCTTACCGGGCTTGGCAACCGCGGCGGCTTTGCCCGTTCCCTCGAGGAGCTCTGGGAGCAGGACACCCCCGTTACCATGGCGTACATCGATATCGACAATCTCAAGCACTGCAACGACGTCTTTGGCCATGACGAGGGCAACCGCTATATTTTGCAGGTAAGCCTCTATCTCAAGCTGTATATGGAGGTGGACGAAGCGGCGTTTCGTCTGGGAGGCGACGAGTTTGCCATCCTGTCTACGATTGCAACCGAGGACGACCTCGCCGAACGTCTGGAACGCTGCCGAACGGTCCTGCTCAAAAACAACGATGCCGAGATGCCTCACTCGTTTAGCTACGGAGTGGCACACGCCGACCCCGCCCTGGGCGAAGCCCCCAATCGCTTGACGAACGATGCCGACCATCGCATGTACGACTACAAGCTACGTCATGCCGTGCACCTTGATCGACGCAATATCGCACAAGCCCACACCGACGACTTCGAAATAAGCGATCGAATTTTCGACGCCCTTTCGATGCTCAACGAAGGCCGTTATTTCTTTATCGAGAACTTGGACAAACATCGAACCCTTTGGTCACAAGGCGCCCTGCGCGATCTTGGTCTTCCTTCGGAGCATATAGACAACTGTCACGATTATTGGAAAACGCGTGTCCATCCCGATGACCTTGAGGCCTATACCAACGACATCGACCAAATCTATGACGGCTCCAAACATCGTCACGTCATGCAGTACCGCGTGCGCAATGCCGCCGGCGATTACATCCTCGGCCGTGCTCGCGGGTTTCGTATCGACGGCGACGGAAATGTCCCCTCGCTCTATGTCGGCGAGCTCGTCAACCACTCGCTTGCCGAGACCGTCGACGCCGCCACGGGTCTCGGAACGCAGCGCACGCTGATCAACGCTATCGATGCCTGCCGTCGCGACCGTTGCGAGACGGGGCTTATAGCAGTGCGCGTTCGCGGCACGGCAAAGCTCAACGAGCTCTACGGGGCCGAGGCCGTCGACAACATGCTCGCCGAATACGCAGGCCGCATGCTGTCGATTACTCGCGGCAGGAGTCGCGTCTTCCGTTCACGCAACGCCCAGTTCGTCGTGCTTAGCAACAATTTGGATCACGAAGCATTCGAGCAACTGATCCAACATCTCAAAGAGGCCGTTTTCGCTCCCGTTCGAATCGCGGGCGACACTATTACCCCCGTCTGTCTTGTCGTTCCGGCCTTTTACGAGCACCTGACCAATCAAACGGCCGCCGTTTTAGGCGAACTCGACCGTCGCATTCGCACGGCCGGCGGGCTTGTTCCCAACGACAGCCTCCCCATACCCGAGGTGGAGCGCAAAAGCGCCATCGCCGAACGCATCGATCCGCTCACGGGTCTCTATCGACCCAGCGAGTTTATGCGCCGCGCCAACGAATTTCTCGAGACAAGGCGCAACGGCGCCTGGTGTATCGCCACCGTCGATATGGGGCACATGCGACTGTTCAACGAATGGCACGGACAGGCCGAGGGCGACCGCGTACTCGCCGATGTGGGCACGGTTCTCAAGGACATCGAGAATGCCGCCATGGGCGTCGCAGGGTACTGGGGCCAAGACGATTTTTGCGTACTCATCCCCTTTGAACACGACACCGTCCATCAGATCTATAGCCGCGTTCGCCAGGCCGTGGTCAAGCATGATGACGGCGTGGGCTTCTGGCCGTTCATGGGCGTCTACCCCATCGACTCCAACGAGGAAATCACCATCGATGCGCAGGCCAAGGCCATGTTTACCAATCGGCGCGCAAAAAACGACTTTAAGGAGCGCATTGCCATTTTCCGCCCCGAGGAATACGAGCACGAAATCGCGTTCCACCGCACGCTGACCGAATTCCAGTATGCGCTCTCAAACGGCCGCATTACCTACTACGTGCAGCCCCAGGTCGACATGGAAACCGGCGAGATCATTGGCGCCGAGGCACTCACGCGCTGGATTGACAAGGATGGCTCCCTCATTTCACCCGCTACCTTTATCCCCGCCCTCGAAGAAAGCGGTTTTGTGGTGACGCTCGACAAATACGTTTGGCAGGGCGTTGCCTCGTGGCTGCGTGAGCGCATCGATCGAGGGCTGCGCGTAGTTCCGATCTCGCTCAATGTGTCGCGCGTGGATATCCTTGCCTGCGACGTCGCCAAGCATATGGGGGCGCTTGCCGCCCAATACAACCTACCGCCCGAGCTCATGCGCATCGAGATCACCGAGACGGCTTATACGGGAGAGTCCGAGGCCGTGGATAAGCTGACGGCCGACCTACACACTCGCGGTTTCTCGACCTACATGGACGATTTTGGCACCGGCCAGTCTACGCTCGCGATGCTCAAGAACGTCAACGTCGACGTCATCAAGCTCGATCGCACGTTTGTGCCCGCCGACCGCGATCAAAGCCGTAGCGCGCAAATCGTTTCATCAATGCTCGAGATGGCACAATCGCTCCATCTGCCCGTTGTAATCGAAGGCGTCGAGACCAAAGAGCAGGCAAACATGTTGCGCCACATGGGTGCCCGCTACGCTCAGGGCTTCCTCTACTACCGCCCCATGCAGGTGGAGGATTTTGAAGCGCTGCTCGATGGCGGCGGCCGCAACTGATACGCTTACGCACAAAACACTACCGCCGAAGGGGCGTTTGTCCCCATCGGCTAACTTATTCCCCCAATCCAAACCGAATTGGGAATATGATACAAACCACTGTTGTGCCCAAGGAGGTTATCCATCATGAACGAGTCGTATCGCCTGGGCGAGCAATCAATCATTACCCATCTTCAGCGACTCGCGAACGGGGCCTCGACCGCCGAGCTCGATGTCGCTGCACTGCCCACGGAGCTGCGCGCCATCGGCGAGCAACTGCAGAAAACGCTCGCCGTCCTGCAACAAGAGCGTCAGCTGCTCGAACGCAGCGCCTATATCGACTCGCTCACCAATCTTGGCAACCGTGGCGGACTCGACCGCCATGTCGATCAGCTCTGGCGCAAAGGCACCCCCTTCACCTGCGCCTATATCGATATCGACCGCCTTAAGCATTGCAACGATAAGTTTGGCCACGCCGAGGGCAATCGCTACATTCTGAGCATCTGCCGCGCACTCACCGAGACAATGGAGCACGATGAGCTGCTGTTCCGTATCGGTGGAGACGAATTTGTACTTATATCCCCCACGACAGACGAAGCCGAGCTCGAGCAGCGCCTGGAGCGGACGCGTGCCAATCTTATCGAGGCAACATCGGACGGCAAGGCGCCCATGATCGCCAGCTTTAGTTTTGGCTGCTCGCGCGTCGACCCGCTTGCAGGCGATACGCGTCGCCAGATGACAAAGGACGCCGACCGCAAAATGTATCGCTACAAGCTCATGTACCGTGTGCAACAACCGGAAGAAGGCGATGCGCCGCAACGCCCGGTCACCGAACAACCCCCCCCCTGCAACGACCGAGTGTTCCAAGCGATCTCCATGAGCTCCGAGACACGCTATCCGTTCATCATTAACCTCGACACCGGCGAATCGCAATGGTCGGTTAATGCCGTGCGCGATTTTGACCTACCCTCCCAGCATCCCTACAACTCGCTCGATATATGGCTTGCCCGTGTTCACCCCGAAGACCGCGACAACGTACGTGCCGAGCTCGATATGGTGGTAAACGGCACGTGGCACTTCCACTGCATGCAGTATCGCGTCATGAATACCGCCGGAAAATACGCGCTTTGCGACTGCACAGGTTACCGCCTGGACGGCACCGATACCGAGCCCAACATGTATGTGGGCATTGTCACCAACCGAAGCTTGGCAGATACGACCGATTCCGTGACCGGTCTGGGCGATATCCATGCCCTGGTCAACGCCATTGGCGAGATGCGTCGCGTGGCACGAAACGCGGGCTTGATCGCCATTAAAATCGACGAAATCGCACAGGTCAATGCCCGCTTTGGCTTTGATGCAGGCGACCGCGTTTTGGCAGAAAGCGCCGCCTGCCTCATGGATTGCTCGCGCGGCAAGGGTCGTCTGTTCCGCTCGACCGGACCGATGTTCGTGGCGCTCTTTGACGAGCTTGATCCCGAAGAGACCGACGCGGTTGCAGACGAAATCGAACGGTTCTTGGGATCGCCCGTGCTCCTCGGCTCATTTGAATATCAGCCGCCCCTTCGCGTGGCGACGCTTCATCTGGACGCCGTCGACCGACAGCCCGTTTCCATTTTGAACGAACTTAATGCGCTGATTAGAGAGGCGCCACAGGTACCGGGCACCAAGCTGGACTAGCGTTATGGAGCGCGATGCGAAACACAGCCCGTTTCGCATCGCGCCCCACGCCATCTGCCCGCTCGTGCGATAATCCTCCGCAGAAGTCACCGACAGCAGAGGGAGTTAGTGATGAAGGTTCTTTTGGTCAATGGCAGCCCCAAGGCAAACGGCAACACCGCCCGCGCACTCGCCGAGGTCGCCAAGCAGCTCAACGCCGAGGGTATCGATACCGAGATGTTTCAGCTGGGCGCCAAGCCTATTCGCGATTGCATCGGGTGCGGCCAGTGCGGCAAGCTCGATTGCCGCTGCACCTTTGACGACGATGTAGTCAACGAGCTGATTGCCGCTGCCGAGCAGGCAGACGGCTTTGTCTTTGGCTCGCCCGTCTACTATGCGCACCCCAGCGGACGCATCCTCTCGGCACTCGACCGCGCATTCTATGCAGGCAGCAAGGCCTTTGCGCACAAGCCGGGCGCCGCTGTCGCCGTTGCCCGTCGCGGTGGCACGTCGACCACCTTCGATGTGCTCAACAAGTACTTCACCATCAACCAGATGCCCGTGGTGGCATCCACCTACTGGAACAACGTCTTTGGCGCCATGCCGGGCGAGGCCGCCCAGGACGCCGAAGGCCTTGCCACCATGCGAAACATCGGCAAAAACATGGCCTGGCTGCTGCGTTGCATCGAGGTGGGAAAGTCCGCCGGCATCGAAGCGCCCCAGGCCGATCGCGCTAGGACCAACTTCATCAGGTAGAACGGCGGAACATAGATATGAATATTCAAATTTTCGGGACTAAGAAGTCCTTCGATACCAAGAAGGCCCAGCGTTATTTTAAGGAGCGCCGCATTAAGGTGCAGTTTATCGACCTTAAGGAAAAGGAGATGAGCAAGGGCGAGCTCACGAGCGTGATGCAGGCGGTCGGCGGCATCGACAAGCTGCTCAACCCCAAAGCCAAGGACGAGGAGACGCTCGCGCTCATCCAGCACCTCACCCCTAGCCAGCGCTTCGACAAGTTGCTCGAGAACCAGCAGGTTCTAGCCGAGCCCATCGTGCGCAACGGCAAAAAGGCCACCGTCGGTTATTGCCCCGATGTATGGGGAGCCTGGGAGTAGCCTGTGTTATTTGCCGGCGCGTGGGTATAAGAGCAGGCGTTTGGCATAAGATTTAACTGTAAGCCATGTCTAACAAAGGAGGGCACATGCCCAACAGACCCGTGAAGATCATCATGCTTACCGGATACCTCGGTGCCGGCAAGACCACGCTGCTCAACCACATCCTCGCTAACGACGGCGGCATCCGCGCCGCCGTGATCGTCAACGATATCGGCGAGATCAACGTCGACGCCAGCCTTATCGCCGACGGCGGCCTTTCCGAGACCGACGACCTCATCCCGCTCACCAACGGCTGCATCTGCTGCACGCTTTCGGACGATCTGGCCAACCAGCTGCAGGGCATCGCCGATTCGGGCAAGTTCGACTACATCATCATCGAGGCCTCGGGTATTTGCGAGCCCATCCCCATCGCCTACACCATCTCGAGCTTCTGCGACGAGGCCAAGGTGGGCGGCGAGCCCAAGCTCGCGCTCGACAACATCGTGGCCGTGGTCGACTGCGCCCGCATGTACGACGAGTTCAACGGCGGTCGCGATCTGCTAGCCGAGGATATCGACGAGGACGACATCGAGAGCCTGCTCATCCAGCAGATCGAGTTTTGCTCCACGCTGATTCTTAATAAGACTGACACCGTCACCCCTGAGCAGATCGCAGAGCTCAAAGCCATCGTGCGCAGCCTGCAGAAGGACGCCGTGATCGTCGAAGCTCAAAACGGCGAGGTCCCCATGGAGGAGCTGCTCGACACCGACCGCTTCGACTTTATGCGCGCCTACAACTCCGCCGCCTGGATCGAGGCCATGGAACATCCCGAGGAGCACGACGACCCCGAGGTGCTCGAGTACGACATCGAGACTTTTGTGTACTCGCGCCGCAAGCCGTTTGACCTGCAGAAGTTCACCGATTTTGTTGAGCAGGAGTGGCCCGACGAGGTCATTCGCGTCAAGGGCCCGCTGTGGCAGACCGGCGATCCGGACATGTGCTACATGTTTGAGCAGGCCGGCCACCAGATGCGCCTGATGGAGAACGGTCTGTTCGTTGACTCCGCGCCCGAGGGCGAGAAGCAGAAGATCATCGACGAGAACCCCGAAATCATGCAGATTTGGGACGACGAGACGGGCGACCGCATGACGAGCCTGTGCATCATCGGCCGTCACATGGACAAGGACGCACTCATCGCCTCCCTCGATGCCTGCCTGACCGACTGGCACCGCGCCTAGGTTTATCCAAGCGAGTATTTTTCCGCCTACGTAACCGCCAAACCACCACGAAGGTGCCCTTCGTGGTGGTTTTTCGTTCTGAGCCAAGGAGATTCATGTTCAACATTGTGCTGTATGCGCCCGAGATTCCGGCCAATACGGGCAATATCGGCCGCACTTGCGTGGTTACCGGTACCCGCCTGCATCTGGTGGAGCCGCTGGGGTTTTCGCTCGACGACAAGACAGTGCGTCGCGCCGGCCTGGGCTACTGGCAAAACTTGGACGTGACGACCTATGCCGGCTGGGAGGATTTCCTTGCGCGCAACGGCCTCTCCCCCGCCGACGAGCGCCTGCATCTGCTGACCAAAAAGGCACGCCGCACCTATGCGCAAAGCACCTACCGCGACGGCGACTACTTGGTCTTTGGCAGCGAGAGCTCAGGCATCCCCGAGCCACTGCTTGCCGCGGAGTCCGAGCGCTGCGAGCGCATCCCGATGCTGCGCGATTGCGATTCGCTTGACAACGCCGAGACATGGGAAGCCCACGAGGAATCGCTAGGGCATACCGAGGACAGCCACGAGGCCATCCTTCGGCAGGATATCTGCGGCAACTTTGTAGACCCGGACGACTACCGCATCAGCGCCCTCAACCTCTCCAACAGCGCCGCCATCGTCCTCTACGAGGCCCTCCGCCAGACAGGCTTCCCCGGCATGTGACAAAGGGACTGTCCCTTTGTCACATTGATGCACCAAATAACGAGCCGTCGCTTTTAATCAGAATTAACTAGAATAAAATGGAGTTAAACGGCGATGTGAAAGGAGAGCCTTGTGGAATATCTCGAGAACCCGTTTACCCCCAGTTTTGGTGAGGTTCCTGCCCATCTCGCCGGCAGACAACAGATTATTCGGGATTTGGACCGTGCCTTCTTGAGCCAGCGTAGACGCCCGGAATTGACCTCGATCTTCTCAGGCGCGCGTGGAACCGGTAAAACCGCTCTCATGTCGTCGCTCGCAACAAGGGCGGAATCCCACGGCTGGATAGCGGTAAAGACGACCGCGCTCTCGGGAATGCTTGAGGAAATCGAGCTCGGGGCGAAACGTGCTGCAGGCCATCTCATCAACCCGTCTAACAACTTCGAAGTCACCGGTCTCGGAATCGCGCCGCTCGGCAGTATCGAGGTCAATCGCGTTCACGATGCCTCGACTTGGCGTTATCGCATGAGCGACATCATCGACCAGCTCAACGAAACGGGCACCGGTCTACTCGTCACGGTTGATGAGGTCGACCCGACGCTCGACGAGATGATCCAGCTCGCAGCCACGTATCAGCACTTTGTGACCGATGGGAAACGCGTCGCTCTACTCATGGCGGGACTTCCCAACAACGTCTCGACGTTGCTGAACCACAAGACGGTCTTGTTCCTTCGTCGCGCCCAGCAATATCATCTGGGGCGTATCGCCGACTACGATGTACGCGAGGCCTTGATCCGAACGATCCAGGAAAACGACCGTCTGGCGGATGCCGAGGGAATCGATAAGGCCGTTCGCTCGATTTCGGGCTTTCCTTTCCTTTTGCAGCTTGTGGGTTACCGCGCCTGGGATCTCACGAGCAACTCGAGGGAAATATCATCTCGCGACTTTGACCAGGGAATCAAAATCGCACGCGACGAAATGGACGACCGGATCCTCGCGGCGACCTATCGGGAACTCACTGCAGAGGACAAGCGATTTCTCATCGCCATGCTCGATGACGAGAAAGAGTCCACCACCGCTGACCTTGTCGAGCGCCTTAAGCGTTCGCCGCAACAGGTCTCCCGCTACCGACGCCGCATGATAGACGCCGGCATCATTGGAGAACGCGGGCGCGGAATCGTCGCTTTTGAATTACCGTTCTTCCGCGACTATCTCGCCGCTCAATGCGTGAAATAGGCATCGGATGCGACAAAGGGACTGTCCCTTTGTCGCATTCGGTTAGAGGTAGCGGCCGGTAATGCTCTTAGGGCAGGCCGCGATGTCGTCTGGCGTGCCGACGCAGACGATTTGCCCGCCCGCATCACCGCCGCTCGGGCCCATGTCGATCACGTAATCGGCGTTACGGATAAGGTCGAGGTCGTGTTCGATCACGATGACCGTGGCGCCCTTGGCAACGAGTCCGTCAAACACGCTCAGCAGTACCTGAACATCGAGCGGATGCAGGCCGATCGTGGGTTCGTCGAATACAAATACGGCATCGTCCTGCACACGGCCCATCTCGCTTGCAAGCTTAAGGCGCTGTGCCTCGCCGCCCGAGAGCGCCGGCGTGGGCTCGCCGAGTGTGAGATAGCCCAGCCCCAGGTCGTGCAGGGTCTGCAGACGCGTCTGAACTTTCTTGAGTCCCAGTGTGGCATCGAGGGCCTCGTCCACGCTCATGTCCATGAGCTGCGGCAACGTAAGCAGGCTCCCGTCCCTGCCCTCACGATGGATATGCGAGGCCGCGTCTGCATAACGCGAGCCGCGACATGCAGGACAGACGATCTCGACATCGGGCAAAAACTGCACGTCGAGCGATATCGAGCCCGTGCCATCGCACGTGGGGCAACGCAAAGCGCCAGTGTTGTAGCTAAAGGCACCCGCTTTATACCCTGCCGCCTTGGCCTCGGGCGTACGGGCGAAGGCGCGGCGCAGCTCATCATGGATGTCGGCATAGGTCGCTACCGTCGAGCGTACGTTGGCGCCGATGGGCGTGGCGTCAATCAGGTTGGCGCGCGCGATGCCCTCGGCATCGACCCAACGCACGTGTCTTGGCAGATGTTCTCCATCTGCCTGCGCCTTGAGGGCCGGAATGAGCGTCTCGAGCACCAGTGTCGTCTTGCCCGAACCCGAAACACCCGTCACCGCGACAAGGCGGCCGCGCGGGATATCGACTTCGAGTGGTTTGACGGTATGGATGGCATCGGTCGCCATGCGGATATGGCCTAGGTCGAACATTTCGTCGTCAGCCACCTGCGGGCGCAGACGCTTGGGGTCCGAGCGCAAGAACGGCGCGATGCGGCTGCCCTGCGATTGTTCGACCTCGTCTACCGTACCGGCGGCGATTACATGGCCGCCGCCTGCTCCCGCAACGGGGCCCATCTCGACCAGATAGTCGGCTTCTGCCAGCACGCGCGTGTCGTGGTCGACAACGACCACGGTGTTGCCGTCATCCACCAGATCGCGCATTACGCCCACCAGGCCGTCGACATTGGCAGGATGCAAGCCGATCGAGGGCTCGTCCAGCACATAGAGCACGCCCGTCGATCGGTTGCGCACCACGCGGGCGAGCTGCACGCGCTGGCGCTCACCCGTGGAGAGCGTGGCACCTGCGCGATCGAGTGAAAGGTAATCGAGGCCCAGGTCGACCAGACGACGGGCCGCGCCCAAAAACGAATCGCAGATATCCGTCGCCATGGGCTGCATCTCGGCCGACAAGGATGCGGGCACCCCGCGCACCCACTCAATCGCATCGCCAAGCGTCATGGCCGCGGCCTGCGCCAGATTGATACCGCGCACCTGGGGCTGGCGCGCAACCTCGGAGAGACGCGTGCCGCCGCAGTCACGGCACGGGCCCTCGCGCAAAAAGCGAGCCACGCGCTTTAGTCCCTTATCGTCCTTAACCTTGGCGAGCGCATTCTCGACCGTATAGACGGCGTTGTAATAGGTGAAGTCGAGCGGCGTGGCGCCCTCGCCGTTTTTGGGAACGTAGAGAATATGCTTCTTAACCGCCGGACCATGGAACACGATGTCGCGCTCTTGAGGTGTGAGCTGGTTAAACGGCACATCGGTACGCACACCCATCTCGCCAGCTACCTGCTTCATCAAGTCCCACATGAGCGTGCCCCAGGGAAGCACCGCGCCTTCGTTGATGGTCTTGGACTCGTCGGGCACCAGGCTCGCTTCGTCCACCTCGCGCATGACACCGGTACCGCCACAGGTGGGGCATGCACCGCCGCTATTGAAAGCCAAATCCTCGGCACTCGGCGCGTAGAACTCGCGGCCGCATGTCGAACACGTGAGCGACAGGCCTGCGGCCACGTTAAGGCTCGGCTCCACACGCGCCCCGCAATGTGGGCACACGTGATGGGCACAGCGGCTAAAGAGCAAACGCAGACTGTTGTTGAGCTCGGTCATGGTGCCAAAGGTCGAGCGTACGCCTGGCACACTAGGGCGCTGATGCAACGCGAGCGCCGCCGGCACGTGCAGCACTTCATCCACCTGAGCGTGCTCGGCCTGGGTGAGCCGTCGGCGGGTATAGGTGCTGAGCGCCTCCAGGTAACGGCGCGAGCCCTCGGCATACAGAACTCCCAGCGCCAGCGAGCTCTTGCCCGACCCCGACACGCCGGCAATACCCACGAGCTTTCCCAGCGGAATATCGATATTGATGTCCTTAAGGTTGTGTACGCGCGCACCGCGCACCTCGATAGCACTTGGTTGTTGCGACACCGCCATCGCTCCCCTTCCTGTTAGCCGAACGTGGCAAAGGGACTGTCCCTTTGTCACGTTACTCGTGCCATAAAACACGATCGCGAATGTACTTGCCCAGCATAGGCACGCTAAACCGGACGAGACCGTATCCGGCGGCCTCGATGACGCGCTCGCGAATTAAGCTTGCGCGATATTTACTCGCCCAGCTCTGGGTGCGGTCGCAGCGCTCAATGATATCCGCCATGCGCGTCAGCTTGCCCTCGTCAACCGCCATAGCCTCGATAAAGAGGCGCTGTGGGGTGCGCAGCCCGTAATACAGAGGCGCGTCAACCGCTTCGTAGAACTCAGAGACGGCATCCGCATGACCAACCTCGACATCGCACCCTTCAATGACCTGCGAGCCACGCCGGACAGCAGACCGCCACATGTAATATCCCACCAGCTGAACCATATAGGGATGTCCCATGCTCTTGTGCGCCGCAAGGTCCGCCGTCCCCGCATCAATGCAAAGACCAGCACATTCGACCGTCTGGATATATGAATCGCGCACCTGGGGCAAAGAAATCGCCCCCAACGTACGCTGCTGGGCGCGCCGCAAAAACGTCACGCTCGGCTCTTCGAGCAGATCGTCAACCATGCTGGGCAAGCCGGCAAAGACCAGCGCAAGACCACGCTGGTCGCCATCGGGCAAGCCCGTAGCATCCTGATCTCCCAGCACCTGCTGATAGAGAACGGCAAGAGCCGACAGCTCCTCGATAGACGCAGATTGAGCCTCGTCAATCGCAAACAGTATGCCCTTGCCTGGACCGAGCTTCTTGAGACGTTCGTTGACCAGCCCTCGCAACGTCTCGCCTTTTGCCCGCGCCGCCTCAACCGACATCCGTCCAAACGATGGGCCAAACTCCATTGACGTCACAACGGGCTTATTCGAGCGGAGTGCGTCGGCCAAGCGGTCGCATAAACCAAGCGAAGCGGAATCGGAGACAACCGCCCATCCGCGCTCACTGGCCAGACGTTGCAGCTCCCGCAGGAGAACTGTTTTGCCACAGCCGCGGTTTCCTGTAATGAGCATGAGTCTGCCCGGCGCTCCGGCACCGTTATCGAGCCCCTCCTCAAAATCTTCGATGACCGACTCGCGACCGATGAGTATCGGAGGCCGCTTACCAGCCGTTGGCTTAAAGGGATTTGGATTCATGTCGGCCTCCTCGGATTGGCAAAGGCTAGCAATAGTTATACCAACTTATACCGAGTTATACCAACTGAATGTGACAAAGGAGCTGTCCCTTTGTCACATGTGGCCGAAAAATTCCGCGTCGGCGGGGCGATAGGGGCGGAAGGTGGCGGGATCGATCTTTACGTGTGCCGCGGCGGGCACGTCGTACCATTTGACCGTATAGCCGGCGCCGTGGGCGCAAAAGACCGAATCGGGCGTGTTGGGCAGATCGGCCTCGGGCTCGTAGGCGGCCGCCTCGATGACGCGCTCGGCATCATGGCATGCCGCATAACCGGCGAACTCCAGGTACAGATGTCCGCGGCCGCTCGTGTAGGCAGCCACCTCCAGCGCATAATCCTGTATCTCGGATGCTGGCACGCGACCCACAAGCTTCGCCCGGTCGCCCGCCATCGCCGGCGGCTCGTACTCGGCGCCCATGCGCGTGACATCCGAAAGCGCCCTGCCCACGCAATCTCCCGGCACCTCGAGCTCAAAGTGGTAGCACGGCTCCAACAGCACCGCCGCGCCGGCCTCACGCGCCTGCATCAAACCCTGGCGAATCGCGCGGTACGTTGCCTGCCGAAAGTCACCGCCCTCGGTGTGTTTGGCATGAGCGCGGCCGCCCGTGAGCGTAATGCGCACATCGGTAATGGGCGAGCCGGTCAGCACACCCAGGTGATCGCGCTCCATGGCGTTGGTGAGCGCCAGGCGCTGCCAGTTAAGATCGAGCTCGTCGGTCGAGGCAACGGTACCAAATTGCACGCCCGAGCCCGCTGGCAGCGGCTCCAGGCGCAGGTGCACCTCGGCGTAATGGCGCAGTGGCTCAAAGTGGCCCACACCCTCGACCGGCTGCGAGATCGTCTCCTTATAGAGAATGCCGCCGGACTCAAACTCAATCGTAAGGCCAAAGCGATCGGCCAATACCCGCTGCAAGACCTCGAGCTGCACGGCGCCCATCAACTGCAAGTGAATCTGCTCAAGATGCGTATTCCAGCTTACGCCGAGCATGGGGTCTTCGTCCGCCAGCTCAGTCAGCGCTTTAAACACCGCATGGGCATCATGTTCGCCCGGGAGCACCGTATAGGTAAGGACCGGCGCAATGACGGGCGCATCGCACCCGGGCTCCGCACCCAAGGCATCCCCCGGGCGAACGTGCGCAAGACCCGTCACGGCACAAATACCGCCAGCGGCAACTTCCTGGGCAAGCTCGTACTTCTCTCCGTTATAGATGCGCACCTGATCGACCTTTTGCTCCCATGCCTCGGCACCGGAGCGCCCCTCGATCATCTGCTTTGCATGCAGCGTGCCGCCGGTCACTTTTACCCAAGCCAAGCGCTCGCCGCGATCGCCGCGGCTGACGCGATAGACGCGCGCGGCGAACTCCGGGAGCCACGCCTGTTCACGCATCAGCGCGCATATGCCGTCCAGCAACTCGTCCACGCCTTGGTCCTTGAGCGCCGAGCCGGCAAAGCAGGGAAAGAGCTTGCGCTCGGCAACCATGCGCGACAGCGTTGCGACGGAAAGCTCACCCGCTTCAAGAAACTCCTCGAGCGCCGCCTCGTCCAACGCAGCAGCATCCTCCTGAACGGCACCGCCCGCCAGCAGTTCGTTGGCATTCAGGCAGCCCTCGGAAAGACGCTGCCCGAGTTGTGCCAGCAAAACATCGCGGCCGGGATTCTCCAAATCGATTTTGTTGATATAGATGAACGTCGGAATGTCATAGCGCGCAAGCAGGCGCCACAGGGTTTCGGTGTGCCCCTGCACGCCATCGTTGGCGCCCACAACCAAAATCGCGTAGTCGAGCGCGCGCAGTGTGCGCTCCGCCTCGGCCGAAAAATCGACGTGGCCGGGTGCATCCACGAGCATGACGTGGGTATCGTCGTGGTCGAGCACGGCCTGCGACGAGAAAATCGTGATGCCACGCTCGCGCTCGATCGTGTTAGTGTCCAGGTGAGAATCGCCATCGTCCACACGGCCGCGTTTGCGAATGCGGCCCGCGTTGAACAGCATAGCCTCGGCCAGCGTGGTCTTGCCGGCATCGACATGTGCCAAGATTCCAACGACCGCTTGCTTCGACATGGCTCTCCTCTTATTACAAGCCCATCGCACGCGGCAACGGGCATCCTCGTTCCACACTGGATGATACAATTTACGGGCCGGCGGGCGAAGCGGGCCCTATCCCCCGACCGAGCTCATCGCCCTGCGTTGCCGCGCGGCGATTTTCGTAGGTTCGCGCCTTGCGAAAGCCGGCACCTCCCCTTTTTGTCCGCCCGGACTCATCTGGGCGGTGACAACGCGAGCCCCACAACGACGCGTTTTACCAAAAATGGCCCCACTCGAGGCCATTTTTTATTTGAGCTGGGTGATGATACGTGCCTTGGCTCCTACACCTCGCGCAGCCAATCAAACGCGACACGCGGCGTACCGTCCGACACATATACGATACCGGCGCGCTTAAACCCGGCCTTGGTGATGGCGCCCTGCATGGGCAGATTGTCTTGGTGCGTGTCGATACGCAGATGGTCGGTGCGTTCCTTGGCAAAGGCAAACATCGCAGCAGCGACGCCATGCGTGGTGCCGTCCGACGCCACGCGATGCAGCACATGGTATGGAGCGTCGCTGCGCCAGGCGCCATCCTCGATGACGTCATAGCACTCGTCCGGACCCGGTAAAAAGGCAAACGTCGCCACCACGCGACCGTCGACTTCGCACACATAGCTGCCACCGGCGGCGATATCGGCAGCCACCTGCTCGACCGAAGGCGTGCCCTCGGGCCACTGCGTGGCGTTGCCATGCGCGCGCATAAAGGCACGAGCCGCGTCATAGGTAGCCATGACGGCGGGAATGTCGGTATCGAGGGTTTTTCTGATCATCACGCGGCGACCTCACGTTTATTGGTATCACTTTGATTGAGCAATGATACCAACGTTTGGAGAGGGTGCGAAGCAGATGGGGAGCAAGAAGCGAGCCGCCTGGTCAAAGGCCAAAAGCGAGTTTTTGGGCGCTGCCACCGGCGGCAATATGAGCGACCTGTTTGCGCGCGAGGACGAGCGCCGCGACGCCCTGGACGCCGAGCGCGATGAGGCTTGGCGCTATAAGTCGTGCGAGCGCAAAAACCGGTACGACACACGCGCCGAGGCCGAGGCCGTTATGGCCGACTGCGAAAACCGCGGACGACGCGGTTTAGCCTGCTACAAATGCGAATACTGCGGCGGATGGCATCTGACGTCACACCCTTGGAAATAGACCTCGCATCGGCACGATGGCTGGCGAAGCGCAAGCTACGGGCGAGGCGGCACCAAAACATCGTAACGAACGGCCTTGCCCGCAAGTTGATAGCTCGGCTTGACGCCGGCAAGCAGCGGCCCCTTCACCGGCCGTTTGATAACGACCTTGCGCGGCCGCACCGCAAGCGCAGCTTCGACCAGCGTCTCCTCATCGGCACACGGCTGTTCCAGATGGTGCAAGAGTTGGAACTTCTTTTTCACCGCCGCGCTCTTGGTGCGCTCGGGAAACATGGGGTCCAGATACACCACGTCGGGAGCGGTGAGCTCGCCCTGCCCGATCAGCTCAGCTGTATGGCGAAGGCCGGCAATGCTGTCCTCGCCCGCATGTAAGCGCATGCGCGCCACGGCTGTCGCAAGCGCCGGATCATCTGCCGCGCGATCCAAAGCATCCTTGAGGAGCGCCGCGATCACGCAATCCTGCTCATACAAATCGACCGCAAAACCCGCGGCAGCCAGCAGCAGCGAATCCTCGCCAAAGCCTGCCGTGGCGTCAATCGCCCATGGGCGCTCGACGCCCTTTGTGCGCGCAGCCTTCACCAGCAGCTCTTGCTGCAGACGACCCTGCTTGAGCCGCGGAAGCATGCGGCCAAAATCGGCACGCAGCCCCATCGTGCCATCGGTGAGCGTGAGGCCCTCGGACGTCCGCACGAGCTCGAGCCCAGCAGCCCGAGCAACAGAAAAGGGATCGACGACGCCCATGGACACTCCTTAGCAAGCAAAACGAATACGTGAGCGCCACCTCAGTTGGCACCCAACCGTCCGCTATTGTCCCACACGCGACATGGTCCACAGCATCCCAATGCAAAGCACCGCCATCAATCCCGTGCACACGGCAGCGATCACGGAATCGCCCATACGCCTTCCTAACGAACGCGGCTCACGCACTTGCTTGGCTCCGTACATCACGGCTCCTCCTTCGGTCCAGCTCTTACCATGGCCTCATCATCGCAGCGCCGCGCATACGCTGCCATCGATTTGACTTACGTCCAGCTTTCCTTTTTGAAAGGTTGGACCGCACAGGCAAGAGTCGCTTTCAGGCGCATGCATCGCCGCGTTGAACTACAATGTGCTTCACCATATATGCCGCAACCTGGGCGCGACAGATTCACCGCGCCCGCATCGAAAGGACCAGTTATGAGCGCCGCTCGCAAGACACTCAAAATCCTTGCCCTGATTTATTTTGTTCTGGGCATCGCCAGTCTCGTCATTGGAATCGCCGGCATCGCGACCGGCAAGTTCGAGTCCACCTACGGGCCGAACGCCATGCTCGCCACGGTCGTGCTTGTCGCCAAGGGCCTCATCGATCTCGCCGCAGGTGTTGCGGGCATCAAGGGCGCCAACAAGCCCTCGCAGGTGGATGGCGCGCTTAAGCTCGGCATCGTTGCCGCACTCGCCACGATTGCGCAAGCCGTGCTCACGCTTCCCGCGTTTGGCGGCGACGCCATCAACTATGGCGCCTTTGTCATCGTGGTCTACGACCTGTTCTTTGTTCAGCAGGCGCACGCCGTTAAGGCCGAGAACAAGGACCGCCTGTAGTCACCTGCCCCCCCCCACAATTCCCTACAGCCAAGCAACTAAAAAGGGCCGATCGCGCAGCAACGCGGTCGGCCCTTTACGTTTGCCCAGATAAAACCTGCCAAAAATAAACCTGTCCCTTTTTGGTAGGTTAGTGGCGGTATTCGGCGATGATGAAGTCGATGTCGGTCTGAAGGGTATCGAGGTTTGCCAGGCGCTCTTTGTCGGCGGGGCGCGTGCGGTAGTAGTACGGCGTCATCTGGAACACCGCCTCGATGTCGGCCTGCGTCTGGAGCGTAATGTTCGCAGACACCCGCTGCGTTCCCACCAACTCGAGCTCGGTTGTCTTCGGCAGCTTCTCGTCGTTAAGGTACGGCGTGTCGTAGAGCACCTCCTTGAGCCCAAAGAGGTGACGGGCGCCCGGCACCACGGTGTAGAGCGAGCCCTCGGGCGCCAGCACGCGGGCAAACTCGCGCTCGTTAAAGGGGGCAAAGAGCTCGGTCACCATATCGAAGGTGCCATCGGCCACGGGGATGTCCTTCATGTTGGCCACGAAGTAGGTCGCATCGCCGCGCTTGGCGGCCAGACGCACCATCTCTTTGCCCAGGTCGAACCCATAAGCATCCACGCCCGGCACCGCACCCATGGCGCTGGTGTAGTAGCCCTCGCCACAGCAAATATCGAGCAAGGTCATGGGGGTGCCGGTAGATGCCGCACACCCAGGCGCCTGCTCGCGCACCAGCTCGACCATCGCATCGCGCAACGGCGCATAGTAACCGCGGTTCAAAAAGTCGCGACGACTGCGCGCCTGCGACTTGGGATCGCCCATGGAGTCGCCGCTCTTGGACGAGCGCAGCAGATACAGATAGCCCTCGCGCGCACGGTCAAACCGGTGTCCGCCCGCGCACACAGCACCGCGCTCGTCGTCCACCAAAGGCTCATGGCAAACAGGACACAACAACATGGCAACTCCTTAGCGCGAACAACACAACGCCCACCATTGTCGCACGCCTCCCCCACCTAGTCATTGGGGACGTTCTTGTTCGACTAGTCATTTAAGAACGTCCCCAATGACTACCCGCACCTTGGAAGGAGTGTCCCCAACTGCCGGCAGAAAAGGAACGTCCCTAAGTGCCGCAATGAGTGCTGCGACGTGCTCAGAATGGCAGCGTAGCGGTGGTATCATGCAAACATTCTAGGGCGCGATCTAATCGATCCGGACCAAGATGCCGCCCGCTCGGGCAGCCTTCGGCTGTTCCGCACCAGGACGGCTTACGCCAACAATCGACGCACTACCCGGAATGGACTTGCAAAGCATGTATGAGCAGTTCTGTATACGGGCAGGCCGCCTTCGGTTCGGGAGGAAAAGGGTCGCATGAAGAAGAAACAACTGTGCATCGCTTTTGCACTGCTTGCTGCCATGGTGCTGGGCGTATCCCTGCTGAGCGGCTTCGTCGAAAAAGGCACTGAATCGCAGCAGGCGCAGGAGGATAAAGAGACCATTCAGGTATACCTGTGGACCGCCAACCTGTACGAGAAGTACGCCCCCTATGTGCAGGCGCAGCTGCCGGACGTGAACATCGAGTTTATCGTCGGCAACAACGATTTGGACTTTTATAAGTTCTTGCAGCAAAACGGCGGCTTGCCGGACATTATTACCTGCTGCCGTTTCTCCCTGCACGATGCTGCTCCCTTAAAGGACAGCCTGATGGACCTTTCCACCACCAACGAGGCAGGTGCCATCTACAACACCTACCTCAACAACTTCAAAAATGAGGACGGCAGCGTAAACTGGCTGCCCGTATGCGCCGATTCCCACGGCCTTTTGGTCAACCGCGATCTTTTTGAGCAGTACGGCATTCCGCTGCCCACCGATTACGCCAGCTTTGTAGCAGCCTGTAAAGCCTTTGAGGAAGTGGGTATCCGCGGCTATACCGCCGATTATCAGTACGACTACATCTGCATGGAAACGCTGCAGGGGCTTTCTACCTCCGAGCTTACGACCATAGATGGACGCAAATGGCGCACCGCCTACAGCGACCCCGCCAACGACGCCCGCGTCGGGCTGGACGACACCGTGTGGCCGGGCAACTTCGAGCGCATGGAGCAGTTCATTCAGGACACGGGTCTTTCCGCGGCCGATCTAGAGCTCAATTACGATGACGTGACCGAGATGTTCGGCAACGGACAACTTGCCATGTACTTCGGCAGCTCTGCCGGCGTAAAGATGTTCCAAGACCAGGGCATTGACGCAACCTTTTTGCCAATCTTTGGCCAAAACGGTGAAAAGTGGCTGGTGACCACGCCCTACTTCCAGGTGGCGCTGAACCGTGATTTAGAGCAGAACGACGCGCGGCGCGCAAAGGCGATGCAGGTTTTGAACGTTATGCTGTCGCAGGACGCGCAGGAGCAGATTCTCGCAGAAGGACAGGACCTGCTCAGCTACAGCCAAAACGTCGACTACCGCCTGTCCGACACCATGGAGGACGTGCGCCCGGTGGTAGAAGAAAACCATATGTATATCCGCATCGCCTCCAACGATTTCTTTGCCATCTCGCAGGATGTGGTTTCCAAAATGATTGCGGGCGAGTATGACGCCGCGCAAGCCTACAGCGCGTTCAATGCCGCTCTTTTGTCAGAGGAAACGCCCGACACGGGCGATACTGTGTTGAGCAGCAAAAAGGCCTATTCCAACGTGTTCCACAAAAACGGCGGCAATGCGTCCTTCTCAGTTATGGCAAACACGCTGCGCGGCCTTTACGACACCGACGTGCTGGTGGCAGCCTCCAGCAGCTTTACCGGCAGTGTGCTGCAGGCCGACTATACCCAAACAACGGCACGCGCCATGATCATGCCTAACGGACTTTTGTCGTACCAACGAACCATGACGGGCGCCGAGCTCAAGGACACCCTGCGCGTCTTTGTGGAAGGGTGCGAGGGCGGCTTTACCCCGTTCAACCGTGGCTCCCTGCCGGTGGTCAGTGGCATTGCCGTGCAGGTAAAAGAGAACGACGGCAGCTACAAGCTCACCGGCGTTACCCGCAACGGAAAGGCCCTGCGAGACGATGACACCGTTACCGTGACCTGCCTGGCAACGGAAAAGCAGATGACACCGTTGCTACAGGACAAAACCTACGCGTTTGAACGCGGAGAGAATACGGTCAAAGACCTCTGGAGCAAGGCACTTTCCGACGGCGGCGTGGTGCTTGCCGCGCCGGAAAGCTACGTTACGTTGGAGTAAGCGGCGTGGAAGTAGACAAGCGTAAAACTAAAAGAACATGGCACTTACCGCGCAAAGGGTTGACCGTTGCCGCCGTTGTGCTGACGATAACGTGCTTTATCGGCCTTGGCGTACAGTACCTTTCGTTTGTGTCCAAGACCGTCTACGAAGAAAGCACCTCGCATTTAGAGGAAGTTCTGCATAAATCCAACAGCATGCCAAGCATGATCGCCAACAAAAACATCTCTTATCTGCATTTGTGGAACGGCTTTTTAGACAGCAACCCCGACGATGACGGAGTTCAGATGTATCTGGAATCCGCAAAGCAGGAGCTTGGCTTTGCCGAATTCTACTTTCTTTCTTATGACGGCAACTACATGACACCTCGCGGGGAAACAGGCTATCTTGGTTTGCAGAGCAACCTTGACGAGACGCTTGCCGATCAAAACGACGTTGTGATGAACGCGGCCTTGCCCGGGCAGAAGCCGACGCTGGTGTTTATCTGCCCCGAAACAAAGGGGGTCTACCGCGGATTTTCCTACGATGCCATTGCCATCAGTCGCTACAACGACGATGTGATGAAAGCCGTGGGCAATTCGGCGTTCAGCGGAACTGCCAGCATCTATACCATCTACCCGGATGGACAGGTCGTGATCGAAAAGATCGCAGAGGGCGAGCAAAACATCTATAACCTGCTTGCAGTGCTGCGCGAACATTCCGACCTCAGCGAGGCGCAGGTGCAAGACCTCGCCAATGATTTTGCAAAAGGTGCCAGCGGAAACTATGAGGTAACGCTGGGCAGCACAAGATACTATCTGGCGTACGAAAGTACCGGCATCCAGGACTGGATCTTGGTGGAACTTGTCCCCGTGGATGTCGTCAATGCCAGTATGAATCAGCTTTGGCAGAGAACGGTACAAATAATCGTGGGCATTACAGGCGGTCTTTCGCTCATGACCATTCTGCTGGTTATTAACAGGGGCCGCGTCAAGCTGCGCCGTAAGAATACCGAAATCTTGTACCGCGAAGAGCTGTTCCGGAAACTGTCCCAAAACGTGAACGACGTCTTTTTGATGCTGGATGCAAAAACCTACAAGGCAGATTATATTAGCCCGAACATGGAACGCTTGCTGGGACTGACGCAGGAGAGCGTGCGTAAAAACATCGATACGCTGGCCACGCTGCACCCGAAGGATACCGTCGAACCTGCCAAAGACCATCTGGCGGGACTCGCCGGCGGCGAGCAACGCGAATGGGATATGGAATATATCCATCAGCAAACGGGGGAACGGCGCTGGTTCCATGTGGTCGCCATGGGCAGCGAGGTCGAGGGGCAAACCAAGTACATTCTGGTTTTGTCTGACCGCACCGCCGACAAGCAGGTGAACCAGGCACTTTCGGATGCCGTTGCCGCCGCCGAAAACGCCAACCGCGCCAAGAGCACCTTCCTTTCCAGCATGTCCCACGATATCCGCACGCCTATGAACGCCATCATCGGCTTTACCACGCTGGCGGTCAGCCATCTGGACGATAAGGAGCGCGTGAAGGACTACCTTGCCAAGATCCTTGCCTCCAGCAACCATCTGCTCTCGCTCATCAATGACATCTTGGATATGAGCCGTATCGAAAGCGGAAAAATACAGCTGGACGAAACCGAGGTCAATCTCTCCGATGTACTGCACGATATTAAAACCATCGTCAGCGGGCAGATTTACGCAAAGCAACTGGAATTGTATATGGACGCGATAGATGTTACCGACGAGGACATCTATTGCGACAAGACCCGGCTCAATCAGATTCTGATGAACCTTTTGTCCAATGCCATCAAGTTCACTCCCGCGGGCGGCACGGTGTCGGTGCGGGTGCGCCAGCTTGCAGGCAAGGTCGGCGGATGCGGGCAGTATGAGTTCCGTGTCAAGGACAGCGGTATCGGTATGGACCCGGATTTTGCCAAAAAGGTATTTGAACCCTTTGAGCGCGAGCGCTCCTCAACGGTAAGCAGAATACAGGGCGCTGGGTTGGGTATGGCCATTACCAAAAACATTGTAGATATGATGGGCGGCACCATTGAGGTACAGTCCGCGCCGGAAAAAGGCTCTGAATTTATCGTCCGTGTTCCGCTGCGCGCCCAGACAGAACGCCGTAGGGAGGTAAAAATCGTCGAGCTGGAAGGGCTGAAGGCGCTGGTGGTTGACGACGATTTCAACACCTGCGACAGCGTGACCAAGATGCTGGTCAAGGTGGGGATGCGCGCCGAATGGACGCTTTCCGGCAAGGAGGCCGTGTTGCGCGCACGGCAGTCCCTCGAGATGGGCGATACCTTTAAGGCCTATATCATCGACTGGCGCCTGCCGGATATGAATGGCATTGAGGTAACCCGCCAGATTCGCGCCCTGAACGACGATACGCCCATTATTATCCTGACCGCCTATGACTGGTCTGACATTGAGGTGGAGGCAAAGGCAGCCGGTGTCACGGCGTTCTGTTCCAAGCCGATGTTTATGTCCGACTTGCGCGACACGCTGATGACCGTCATCGGGCAGGAACAGGCGAAAGAGGAGCAGAGCATATTGCCCCAAAATGCCACCGACCTCAAGGGCATGCATGTTCTGCTTGTCGAGGATAACGAGCTGAACCGCGAGATTGCCGAGGAGATTATGAAGGCCTACGGCCTTGAGGTCGACACCGCCGAAAACGGCGCTATCGCTGTGGATAAGGTCAGCTCTGCAGCGCCCGGGCAGTACGATTTGGTACTGATGGACGTGCAGATGCCCATCATGGACGGCTACACCGCCACCCGCCGCATCCGCGAACTGGAAAACCCCGCGTTGGCAGGCGTCCCCATTCTTGCCATGACGGCGAATGCCTTTGATGAGGACCGCCGCAACGCCTTGGAAAGCGGTATGAACGGCTTCCTGTCCAAGCCCATTGTGATTACCGACCTCGTACAGGAGATACGCAAGATCAGGTAACTCGGAACAGGGTAGTCTTTTTGGGACGGGGCTCTTTTAGCTGCCCTGCCGTTAATCGACCAAACCGGTCGCGTTGTCTGCAGGGGTAGCTAAAAGAGCCCTGTCCCAAAAAGACTACCCAATAGGAGTATTATCGTCTGCGCAAATAAGGAGCGAATCGCATATTAGAGATTGAGAGCGTATGACTGATACCGCGTCCAAGCACATTGACATGACCACCGGCTCGCTGTGGCGCAATATTCCCCTGTTCGCCTTTCCCGTCGCCGCCACGAGCATCCTTGAGCAGCTGTCGAACCTCATCGCCACGGTCATCATCGGTAACTTCTCGGGCGACCAGGGAACCCTCGCCATGGCGGCGGTCGGCTCCAATGTTCCGCTTACCAGTCTTATGATCAACCTGTTTATTGGGCTGTCGCTTGGCTCCAACGTGGTCATCGCCAACGCCATCGGCCGCAACGATCAGAACATGGTCAAGCGCGCCGTCCATACCTCGATTCTGATGGCACTCGTGGGCTTTGTCGTCATCGCGCTGGGCGAGATCTTTGCCGAGCCCATGCTCGCCGCGCTCAACGTCCCTGACGAAACCATGCCGCTCGCATCGCTCTACCTGCGCGTCTTTTTGCTCAGCATGCCCTCGATCTTGCTCTACAACTTTGAGGCCGCAATCTTCCGCTCCGTCGGCATCACCCGCATGCCGCTGCAGGCGCTTGCCGTGTCCACCGTCCTCAACATTGGCCTGGACCTCATCTTTGTCCCCGTGCTCCACTGGGGCGTCGCGGGTGTCGCCGTCGCCACCGCCATCGCCTATACCGTCAGCGCAGTCACGCTCTTTATCCGTCTGCTCAAGACCGATTCCGTCGTCCGCGTCACCCCACGCGACTTAGGCTTAGACCCCGTCGCCCTCAAGCGCATCGTTAAGATCGGCCTGCCCGCCGGCATCCAAAGCGCCGTCTTTGCCGTCGCTAACATCATCATCCAGTCCGCCATCAACAGCTTGGGCACCGAGGTCATGGCGGCATCCAGCGCTGCCATGAGCCTGGAGTATGTGTGTTACAACCTGCTCAACAGCTTTAGTCAGGCTTGCACTACCTTTGTGGGACAAAACCACGGCGCGCGCCAGATCGACCGCTGCACCAAGACGCTCAAGGTCTGCCTGGTCGAAGGCGGCATCGTTGCACTCACCACCATCGTCATCATCGTCGGTCTGGGGCGCGAGATCCTGGCGCTGTTCAACAGCGACCCCAACATCGTCTCGATCGGCTATATCCGTGTGTGCTCGATCTTCCCGGCATACGCCTTTAGCATGTTCTACGAGAATATGTCCGGCTACCTGCGCGGCTTTGGCATCTCGCTCATGCCCGCCCTCATCACCATGATCTGTGTCTGCGGCATCCGCTTCTACTGGGTATTCTGCGTGTTCCCGCACTTCCGCACCTTTGCGAACATCATGATGGTCTACCCCATCAGCCTGGGCACCACAGCGTTCTTTATGGTCGTGGCGGTATTGCTCTGCCATCCGGCACGCACCTACCGTCTGGCGCAAGCCAAAGCGACAGCCCGCTAATCACCACACTCAACGCCACGCCAGTCATTAATTGACAATATGCGAGCTCATATAGTCGATAAAGCGCCTCGTGGCGATAGGCATGGTGTCCCAGCTGCGCCAAGCCGCCACGACGTCGCGCGAGGGAGCATGCACGATGGGGCGCACACAAATATCGGCCCGCATGCCCTCGACGGTACGGCGGTAGAGCATGCTCACACCGAGGCCCTCCTCCACCATCGCCATAATGGTGTAGTCATCGGTGACCTCACTCGTCACATGCGGCGATAGCCCGTGCGCGGCAAACGCATCGAGCACCAGACTCTGTTCGCCCTCATCCAGCAGCACAAACGGTTCGGACGCCAGGTCGGCAAGCGTCACCTTTTCCTTTGCCGCCAGTGGATGGACGGCTGGCAACAGCGCCACCAGCTCGTCGTGATAGACCACGCGTTTCTCGAGCCCCTCGGTAAATCCACGCGCTGTAAAGCAAAAGTCGACCATGCCATCGTGCACCCACTGGGCATTGCGCGTGTAATCGCCCTGCTTGAGGGTAAAGCGCACGCCCGGATGCAGGGCCCCAAAGTCGCGGATCACACGCGGCAACACAGTACGACTCACGTTGGTAAACGTCGCAATGCGAATGTCGGTCGACGAAAGCCCCAGCAACTCCTGACGCTTGCCCTCAAGCTCGGCCTCGGCTGTAACGATCTGGCGCAGATACGGCAGATACTGTTTGCCGTCGCGCGTCAGTGAGACGCCCTGCTTGCCACGCTCGATAATCGTGGTGCCCAGCTCGCGCTCGAGCGCCTTGACGGCCTGGCTCACCGCACTTTGCGTATAGCCCAGCTCGTCGGCGGCACGTTTCAGGCTGCCGCAATCGACCACCATACATACAATCTGATACCGCGATGCCATCGTGCCTCCACATCGATGTAGCCGTAAAACGTTTTGCCAGGGCTTTTTCTTCCAACATTAGTATTTCTTAATCATACTGAAGATACATTCGCTTTACTACATCCATATCTGGGAGCAGAATCCTTTTTGCGAAACCGTTCTGTAACAAAAGGAGTCCCATGGATCGCAAAAAAGCAATCGCGCTCTCATTTTCCGTTCCCGTCGCATGGGGCTTTTCGTACCCCCTCATGAAGATCGGCATGGACAGCATGAACGCCACGAGCATCGTCGCGCTGCGCTGCATCATCGCCTTTGCGGCCTGCCTGCTGCTCTTCCACAAGCACGCGGTGCGCATCAACCGTGACCTGATGGTCCGCGCCGCCATCATCGGCGCCATCATGGCAACCGAGATCACCTGCATGTGCCTGGGCTCCAGCCTCACCTCCGCCTCCACCGCCGGCTTTTTGCAGAGCCTGACGGTCGTAATCGTGCCGTTTGCCAACGCGGCCCTGCTGCGTCGCGCTCCCGAGCGCAAGGTGCTCATCGGCACCGGCATCGTCACCTGCGGCATGTTGCTGCTCTCGGGCGCCGACTTTACCAGCCTGAATCCCGGCGCGATCATCATGCTGCTCTCGGCCTTTATCTATGCCGGCCACATTATCATCGCCAAGCGCTTTGTCGAAGAAGTCGATCCGCTGGCTCTGGGCGTTTGGCAGCTGGGCTTCGGCGGCTTGTTCTCGGGTATCGCCGCATTTACCTTTGGCGGCTTCACGCTTCCCAGCACGCCGAGCGAGATCGTCGTTATCGTTGCACTCGCACTCATCTGCTCTGCCTACGGCTTTATCACCCAGACGCTCGTGCAGCCCCACGTACCTGCCGAAACCACTGGCTTCGCCTTCTCGCTCGAGCCGGTCTGCTCCGCCGTCTTCTCGTTTTTCCTGGTCGGCGAGGTCCTGAGCCCTATCGCCTTCCTTGGCGCTGCCCTCATCCTCACCGGCGTCATGGTGGCAACTGTCGAGCTTCCGCGCCTTCGCGCACATGGGCATGCTCATATGGCGGCAGCGCCCGAGCACGTCTCGTAGACCCCACTCCTCATACAGCCGCGGCATAAAGGTCTCTGACGCCTTTACAATAGATGCCGACAAAGCATCTGCCCTAAAGGAGTTCCATGGACGCTGCAACTCGCGACCGCAACATAGCAACTTGGTTGGGCGATGCGCCGCAGCCGGTACGTGACACTACGAACCAGCTACTCGAGCGCATCGCCCTTCTGCGTGCCGAGCAGACCATCTACCCGGCACAAGACGACATCCTCAATGCCCTCGCCTACACGCCGGCCGACCTGGTCAAGGTAGTCATCCTGGGCCAAGACCCCTATCACGGGCCCAACCAGGCCATGGGGCTGTCGTTCTCGGTGCCTGCGACGCAAACCAAGTTGCCGCCGAGCCTGCGCAACATCTATAAGGAACTCAACGCCGATCTGGGCTGCCCCATTCCCGCCACGGGAGACCTAACCCCCTGGGCACAACAGGGCGTCCTGCTTCTCAACACGACGCTCACCGTGCGCGAACATGCCGCGAACTCGCACGCCAAGCTGGGCTGGAGCACGCTCACCGACTACGTTATCGAACGCTGCTGTCAGCTGCCCCAGCCGGTCGTCTTTTTGGCATGGGGCCGCTTTGCCCAGCAGATGGTCGAGGGCAAGCTCGCCGCGACCGGCGCGGGCAAGGCGGGCGGCAAGTTCTGCCTTGCCTCCACGCACCCCTCGCCGCTTTCGGCCAACCGTGCCACGGCAGAACTCCCCGCTTTTATGGGGTCGCGTCCCTTCTCGGCAGCCAATGAATTGCTCGAGCAAAACGGCAGCAGCCCCATCGACTGGGGCTGCCTCGCTTCATAACCTGCCTAGCCGGCGATCCAATATTGCGGATACTTATTGATATCAATGGGGCCGCCGAGCTCGCCGATATCGCTTATGGCCTCCATGCCCATCAGCGAGCGCAAGCGATTCTCGCACTCCATGATGGGCTCATTTACGGCCTTATTGAGCACATCGAACGTCGGCGACTCAAACGTATCCATGTTGACGTTGCCGAACCACTTGCTCTCAACGTAGTCGGCCTCCTCGTCGTCTGTGGCAACCCCCACCATCTGACGAGACCACGTCTTGAGCAGCGGCTCGCGATCGGCCTCGGCAATATTGAGCGCCACGTTGCCGCCAAACGAGAACGGCATGCTCTCCATCCCGCCCAGCAACTCCGGCAGCAGACAGCCAGTAGGCAGCGTCACCGTCACGCCGCTGCAGCCCGCAAACGCACCGCTCTGGATGCCGACCACCTTATCGCACAGCTCAATCTCGATGAGGTTCGAGCAGTGCGAGAAGGCATTCGAGTCGATTACGGTCGGTCCCGTCAACACACTCGCTAAATCGGCACGCTCGATATCGGACGGCGCCGAGACCAGCGTGGCGGTACCGTCACCGCTGTCCTCGATCTTCCATTCATCGCTCTCGAACGCATCGCCGTCCGCCTGGATAACCGTAGAAGCCTCGACCAACGGCAGCCCCATCATGGTTCGCAGGCGATTCTCGGGCTGCAATAGGTTCTGAGCCATCTGCGCCCTAACCGCATCGGCCGTCGGCTCTGGACCCTCCCCCATGAACCAATCGGAAAGCATGCCAAATTCCACAACGCCATAATACGTGTCGTAGTCGTCGTAGCCAATGAGTCCGTAGACCCATGCATTGAGGTAGTCCTGCTCCATGCCGCTGGGCAACGACAGGTGAATGCGGCTGGCCTCTTCTTGGGCATCGGTTGCGCCGTCCAAGAAGAAACCCACACCCGGCGATGGATAGCCCAGCGTCGCGATACCGGTACCGACGGTCAAGTTCGTAAAGGCGGCATCATTGCCAAACACCGATGACGCCAGGTAGTTTCGAGAGCCCGCACCCGTAGCTGCGTCGTAGTCGCCATTGGTATCCGCCACAAACGATGCACTCGCGAGCCTCGGGCAGTCCATGAATGCCTGGTCGCTGATTTCGATCGTTGCCGCGTGCACAGACGCCGAGACAAGATTCGTACAGCCTTCGAACGCCGACACGCCGACGTAGATATCGTTATCGGGAAGATCGATGTTCAGGTCGCCGGCGATGCCGGAATTCCTGAAGGCATAGCGATCGATATATGCCAGATTGGGAGCCGAAGCCCAATCGACATCCCACGCGCCTCCGGTCCCCTCAAAGGCACCAGGCAGGTCCTTGGCGCCAGACAAGGAATAGCCGCCAAAGATCTCAATCGTACTCGGCAGCAGCTCAATCGTACCGTTGAGCATCGAGGGCGCACCGAGCAGGATGCTTGGCTTGCCTTCCTCGTCGCCATCGTAATAGCCGTAGAGAAGGGGCGCGTCGTCGCTTTGGGCATCGCAAGCAAAATCGTAAATGCCGTCGACAGTGACAAAGCGGCTGTCGTAGCCCTGCAGCTCGCCATCGGGCGCATACCAGGTGCAGCCGGCCGGATTGGGATTCTCGGTCGTGGCAAAGACAGCCTTTTTAGCACGCGACGCCACAAAGCCCAGGCCCGTGCAGCCCTTAAAGACATCGGCACCCACCTCAATGCTATCGGGCGTGCCGATAAACACACCTTGAAGGTTTTGGCAGTTCTCAAACGCGTTACGGCCGATGGTACTCGTCTTCTCGCCCAGATTGACAAACCTGAGCTCCGCATCGCCCGAGAAAGCATACGGTGCGATGGAATCTACTTGGAGCTGCTTGCCGCCATCCGCAAGCAAGGTGCCGTCAAAGGTCGCGGACAGGTTGCCATCCTCATCGCCTGCAGCGGACAGCAAAATCGTCTTGTCGGCGTTGGCATAATACAAGTATCCGTCTTGAGACAGGCTCATCTTAATCACGCGCGCATCGGGTGCACCGGCGGCAGCCTTGCGCTGTTCGACATACGCGACCTGCTCATCGGTTGCGCACACGATGGTCCGCACGGAACCGCCCTCAAGACTGCCGTCCTCGAGCGTCACCTTATCGTCAAACCACGGCATGAGTACCAGCGTGTCCACCGAAGTGTTGCCCGCAAAGGCACCCTTCTTGATGGTGTTGGAAATCTGCACCAGGGCAATATTGGAACCCGTATCGAGCACATAGCACAGGTCGCTTTTGAGCTGCGAATTAATGTTGTACACCAGCCCCTGTGAGTACGTGAGCTGGACACTGGGGTTGGTCGCGGGCGACACGTATACGCCGTAGGCATTCTCTAGTTCGTCCGCGTGCTCGGTAATAAAATCGAGCAGCGCGGCATCGTCGACGACCAGGGTGCAGTCCTGCAGATTGCTCACGTCAATCTGGGGCAACTCGCCCTCTTTGGACGCGTGCAGAACAATACGATCGAGCTTATTGCGATCGGGAATGACGACATGGGCAATATCGGCGGGAACATCGAGCTCGCGCGTATGGTAGGGAACGCCCAGATACTCCTTGCCATCGCGAGAGGTCAAGATACCCTCATCCGTTGCGGCATAGACGGGGTTATCCGACGCGACACGGTAGGCATCGAGCACCTGAAAGCCCGCATTGACGTTGACGTAGTACACCGAGGACGGTAGCTCTAGATTGTTGATCTGCCACGTAAAGACTTCACGCTGACGACTGTCGGTATAGGCGTCGACCGCCTGCACACCCTGCGGAACGCTGAGCGTCTCGCCCCCGCCATCGACCGACATGACCGACTCATCCACATCGACAAGCGTCTGCAGGCGTGAGTTATTGAGGCTGGTAGGGTCGTCGTCAAAGCGATAGTCCTCGTCGAGAGCATAACCCTGAAAACGCACCTTGTAGGCGGGGTCGATGGACACGACGTCGCTGGGAACCACCACATGGCGACCGGGTGTCAGCGTGTAGAAATACGGGACGGCCGCCTCGTTCTCGCGCCACCCCAGCAACAAGGCATTGAGGTAGCCCTCCGAATCGACATGGCCCGCCTGCTTCATAAAGGCTTCTTGTGTGTTGACACCCAGCAGGTTCTCCTTGGAGCTCAGCGTGCTCCAAATCACGCTTCGCTGGCCCATCGAATCGGGCTGGCCGACCACAAACAGGCGCGACCGCGCCGGTTGGATGGTAACGTTACGCGTCGTCCACGCCGTATCCTGCGACAAGCGCAGCGAGACGCTTACCGTGAGCAGCTGGCTCGAGCACAGCGCCGGATTCTTCTCGCCCGCGGCATTGGTCCACGAGTCGATGCGGAGATACGGAAACGAGGCGAACTCGTCCTTGGTGCAGGCAAGATAGTAGAGGCCCTTGTCGTCACTCCAGTGGACATCCATGGCGCAGAACAGCGTCCAGGCGTCGAGCATCTGCCCATCGTAGATTGCATCCTCCATGGGTGAAATCTGCACCTCATGGGGATCGATCAATCCATTTGCACCGTTAAACTGCGTAAAGAACGTTGTGTCTCCCATGGGGGCACCCTTTTGGGGCGCGGGGTCCGCAAGAAGATACTTGTAGGAATTGGCCGTCGAGGTGGCCGAGCCGCCACTACCGCCGTTACCGCCCGAACCGTTTCCGCCCGCACCGCCGCCGGCATTGCCGCCAGATGCTCCGCCCGCATTGATAACGGGAACGTTTTGCCCGCCTCCCGAGCCGCCGGCGACGCCCGCGCCGCTGCCCGAACCACCCGCAACTCCTACGCCCGTTCCATCGGCGCTGCCGGTAACGTTGTAGGCGGTCGTGCCGCTTTGCCCCGTCAGATTTACCTGTCCCTGCGCATTATCGAGCCGCGCCTGCTGCTCACGTGCGCTCGTGTCCCGGCTGTCGCTATCCTCGTCATGACGATTTGCCTCGGCATCCGTCGAGAGCGGACTGATCCGATACGCCTCGCCGGACTCCGCGTCACCGTGACTGTATGCAGCGATATACCCCGAAGGATCGAAGCTCAGGTTACTCTGAGCCAACTCAAAGGCGACCGCGCCAAATACGCCGACCGCAGCAACCGAAACCGCCGCTGCCACAACGCGCGTTGCAGCCAAAGGCTTGGCGCGATACATATTTTTAGCGGCATGCTGAACGCGCGCGGACGCATTCCGCGGGCCTTTTAATTTGGCCGACGCCGCGTTCTTGTGCGAAGCCATATGTTGAGGATATTTAGAAAACACGTAGACCTACTCCCTCTACAACGCGTGCAGCATGTAGCGGCGGAAGCGTTCAATAACAGTTTGCGGAGCCGGCATGCTCCGATGCAGGCGTTCGGTAAAACGACGGAGCGTGCGCAACTCGTTTGGCTTAAGCTGGCGCCCACCAAACGCATAGGCTTGATGGAGTTGAATCGCTCGGCGGTATTCCCACGGGTCGATCTGGGGGAACACCGCGGCAAAGGTGTCCAGGCAATCGAGCGGCTTGGTCTCGTCAAAGGCGTCGAGACCGCTTTGGTTCATCACAAGGGCAAGATAGCCGTAGAGCGCCGGCACGCATATATCCTGCTCATCGCTCTCGATAGCCCGCGTGCGCCGAGCGCGCAAGACAAACCTGCGAACAAACAGAGCGAGCAGGGCGGCGATCGCCGTGCCGATCAAACTGACCCCAACCTTGGCCACAACGGGGATGTTATGCATTACCGGCACATCCTCGCGATGCTTATCCTCGGCCTGTCCAGCGACCGAGCCCGCATCGAGCGTCTTATCGTTGGCGCCGTTGCTCCATGCCTCGCCCACATCGATAATCTTATCGGCATCGAGCGTCTGGCTATAGTATCCAGGGGTGACCTCCACGGGCGTCCATCCCTGACCGTCAAGGTAGATCTCGGTCCATGCGTGCGCATCGGCAGCCGTCAAGTTGAGCGCCACGCCTGCCCCAACAGCAGCGGTCAGCTGATCATCTGTTGCCCGATAGCCCTCGACATAGCGTGCGGGAATTCCCTGAGATCGAAACGCGAGCGTCGCCGCCGTGGCAAAGTAAGCAGAGTTGCCCTCGTGCGCCGTGCCCAAGAACCACGCGACAAACGACATCGCCCCGGTATAGGCTGGCGGGTTATCCGTCTGCCCCGCAAGCGAAGCCAACATCGTGCGCACGCGACTGATCACGGCTGTATCCGAAACAGTCGCCCCAGCATCCCAGCTGTCGCTCGAGAACAGGTATGCATCGATGGCATCCCGCTCCTCTTCGCGAACGTCCAAGTAATTATCGCGAACAAAAGCGGCGTACACCCGCTCGCTTTTTGCATAGTCGCTCTTGGAGGACGCCAGCCAGCTCGAATCTGCAATGACGTCATCCACCGGCACGTTATCGACAATCACGCGATACGCCTTAGACGGCAAAAGGTCCATGCTTAGCATCGTCGAGGCCGTCAACATTGCACCGGTACCGCCCAGCGAGCGCAGCGTATAGGGAGCATAGGTGTATCTGCGGTTGGCGCCCGACGCATCGACCGAAATCTCGACCGCCTCGACAGGCTCGCCACCCTCGCGCTCGGCCTCGGCGTCAAACGCGGCGCGCTGCTCGGCTACCGTCAAACCGTTCTGGCGCAGCCAATCACGCATGCCGGACCATTCACCCTCGTAGGACATCCAGTCGCCGCGCCCCCAAGACATGCCATCAAACGTCGTGCCCACAAAGCCCTTCATGAGCAGATCGTCGCCGAGCGTCTTGCTGGCGGCAAGCGACAGCGTCGTGGACTCGCCTTCGTTCATGTCCGCCGCTTGCGAAAGGTCGCCCTCGGGCAGCGAATCGTCCCCAAATCGAACGCCCCGGACTGCTCTGACGGCAGACGCCGACAGGGTGGACAACGCGGGAAGAGGTTGTACAAGGGCAACGGTCAGTGCAAAGAGAACGCCGCATGCAACGCACAGGCCGCCAAGACCAAATAGAACCTGGGGCAAACCTACCGTAGAGCCCCGCAACTCGTCAGCACGGCACTGGACAAGCCAGCCCGCAACGCCCAGCGTCATAGACATCGCAGAATCACCAAGCTGCAGCGCCATGGAAGCCGAGCCGCAGATAACGATGATTAAGAGCGTGGGCCACGAAACGCTCAAGTTGGCAAAAAGCCAGGCGAGTGAGCCGGCAAACATGCCGGCGAGCACCGCCAGCGACACGGCTTCACACAGCAGACCGGCGTCTGCCACCAATGGAATATACAGCTCACAGATCGAGTTGACGCGAGCGATAACGGTATTGACGCACGCATAGAAGCCCCAGCGTGCCGAAGGAATCAAGAGCGCACATAAAAGCGCTACGGACGCCGCAGCCAAGGCAATCCGGAGGGGAGCCTTTTTCGAAGCCATCAAAACGCCCAAAGCGCCCAGCGCAACGGCCACGCCAACGGCAACGGCCAGCATTATCCCCATGCACGTTGCACTCAGGCACCGAGCAATTGTGCAGCAGAAGCCCGCAGACAATAAAACCGCAGGAGCCACCGACAGGAACATGGCAACAACGCGACCATTCGAAGCGATGCGCTCCGTCGAGGTAAGAGTCACAAAGTTCATCTTAGAGCTCCAGACTCTTGATACGGGCCGAATCACTCGATACCGGGCAATGCGTGATGATGTAGTTGGCTCCGTGCTCGATGCTATACGACTCGACCGAATCCGACACATGGAGTACCGATAGATCGGTCAGACGGCTTATCTCGATATAGGCCTGTTCATCGACGCCCACCGTTACCAGCACCGTTTTGCCAATGCCCTTTGCTGCCACGAGCTTGGCATAGTGCTCGTGCGATGTTGGATAGGCAGGGCCAAGCGGCGTTGCCGTCAAAGCATCAAGCATCCTATTGAACCCACGTCGGTCATCAACGGGATAGACAGCCAAAGAGCCTTCGGGGGCAGCCACGACCACATGATGGCATCCCTGACGCATAAGCGCCAGCGATATCGATGCGGTAAAACCCAGCACCGCAGAAAGAACCTCAGCGTGGCTTGCGTGCTCAAAATCGCACGCAAACGCACCAAACAAGATGGCAATAGCGTGGTCTTGTGGGCGCGAAGCCTCGCGCACCAGCATGTCGTCAAAACGCGTCGACAGCTTCCAGTGAATCGACTTAACGGCATCACCCTCGTGATAGGGCCTTATGTCAAAGACCTCGGAGGCATCTTGGCCGCTTCGATGGGGATCGTAGCTCGTGCCCTCAAGACCGGCAGAAGCACTTTGGTTAGGAACAACCTGGATGTCGAGCACCTCGGGATAGACCGTAAACAACCCATGAAAGTCTGCATTCTCGAGAGCAAGCGACGTAAAGCCCATCTCATCGACCAGGCGCGCGGTGTCAAGGGTAATCGTGTGCGCACCGCAGACGGTCGAATCGAGCTCCAGCTCAAACAAAGCGGGCCTGCCCGTCGCGGGGGCAAGACTTACGGGATAGACTGTCCGCGCTCCCGTCAGCTGGTTATAAACCGAAAACGACAGCTCCATACGACCGCGAAACATAAGCGGGCGATCCAGTGTGATGCGCAATACAAGAGGCGCGTTGACAACACACGACCGGGGAAGCTCAAAGCTAAGCTTGAGCAGGGCAACGCTCGAACGGCACGCCGCCACCGTAATCACGGGCATGGCGATCAACGCCGCGGCAGCAGCGAGCGCGGCCGCATTGGCGGTAAACACAAACGTGGCGAGCAGGAGCGCGACGGACACGATATAGGTAATCTTGTTGGCATTCATGGGCGTAACGTAGGACGCAAAAGGTAAACGATCCGCTACGAGCGGCCGCGAACCTGACCCATAGACGGGGCGGGAACGGCAGCGAGGATGCGGTCGAGGACGTCGGCGGCGCCAATCGATTCAATACGCGCCTGGGGGCGTAAAACGAGACGGTGGGCGCAAACAGCCTTAAATACCTCGCGCACGTCCTCGGGCACCACATAGTCGCGCTCACGAATCAATGCGCAGGCGCGCGCCATGCGGGTGAGCGCGATAATGCCGCGGGGGCTCACGCCCAGCTCGACAAGATCGTCATTACGGGTCTCCTCGCACAGGCGGACGATATAATCCAGCACCGTGTCGGCAACCTGTACATTGCCCAGGTAGTTTTGGATATCGAGCAGATCATCGCAGGCAACCATGGGCTTAATGTCGTCGAGCGGGTTGACATAGCGACGGGCCTTGAGGATATCGATCTGGTCCTGGCGCGACGGATAGCCAACGGACAGACGAACCATAAAGCGATCGAGCTGGCTATCGGGCAGCGGTTGCGTGCCCGCCGAGCCCACCGGGTTCTCGGTTGCGATACACACAAAGGGACGCGGGACCTGATGCGTCTGCCCGTCGATAGTCACCGCGCGCTCTTCCATAACCTCGAGCAGGGCCGACTGCGTCTTAGCGCTGGTACGGTTAATCTCGTCGCCCAGCAGCATGTTGCAGTTGACGGCGCCCCACACAAAGCGAAACGTACCGGAGTCGCGGTCGAACATCGTAAAGCCCGTAATGTCCGAGGGCAGCGTATCGGGCGTAAATTGCACACGCTTAAAGTCCAGACCCAGCGCGCGCGAAAGCGCCAGGGCCAGCGTCGTCTTGCCGGTACCGGGCACATCCTCCAGCAGGATGTGGCCGCCGGCATAGATGGCCATGAGAGCTTTCTCGATCACATCGCGCTTGCCCAGCAGGGCGCGGCTCACTTCGTTGATGATGCTGTTGGACTGTTCGACAATCACGGTTACTCATTTCCTCGGTAAGCTGCCTCGGCCGTCGCGGCCGCCAGCTGTGCTTTCAAAACGTTCAGATCGATGGGCTTGCCCACATGTCCGTTCATGCCCACACTGCGCGAGCGCTCAACGTCCTCGGTGTAGTCATTGGCAGAAAGCGCAATGATGGGAATGGCGCCGGCGTCCTCACGATCGAGCCCTCGAATCCGCTCCGCCGCTTCCCAGCCGTTCAGCACGGGCATCTGAATATCCATGAGGATCGCATCGTACGTGCCCACGGGCATGCTCCGGAATCGCTCGACGACCGCCTGACCGTTCTCGGCACGATCGACCGCCGCGCCTCGTCTTGCCAGCAGCTCAATCACGATCATGGCATTGATTTCGTTATCCTCGGCCAGCAGGAATCGCTTGCCCTCAAACTGGTAGGTAAACGACGACCCCATGGAATCGGACGCCGTCTCGAGCGTCTGCCCTTTGAGTTTAAGGTCCTCAACCTGCTCGGACGTGGCCAGGCGCAGCGGGATGTAGGCCGAAAACGTTGAGCCACGACCGGGCTCGGTATCGACGACGATCTCGCCGCCCATCAGGTCGACGAGCGCGCTCGTAATGGCCATGCCCAGGCCCGTTCCGCCGTAGCGGCGCGCGATGGTGCGGTCCTCCTGCTCAAACGGCTTAAAGATTTTGCTGACGTAGCGAGGATCCATACCCTTGCCCGTGTCGCGCACGCGCAGCATATAGCTCACGCCGCCGTCTGCCTGGTACATCTCGCGCAGAGTCACGGTAACGCTGCCGCCCTGCTCGGTAAACTTGACCGCATTGGAGATAAAGTTGATGACGATCTGCGACAGGCGCATGCGGTCGCCCACGACAAAAACGTTTTCGCAGTCCTCCAGATTGACCGAGTACGTAAGCCCTTTGTCGGCTGCCTGCGAGCTAAACATGCGCTCGATCTCGTCGGCAAACAGACGCATATCAAACGGCGCATCGTCAAGGCGCACGCGCCCGCTGTTGAGGCGGCTCATATCGAGCATATCGTTGATAAGCGAAAGCAAGTAGGCCGAAAGCTGCGAGGCGCGAGACAAGTCGTCCATCAGGCGAGGCTCATCTGCATGATGCTCGCGGGCAAGCGAAATCATGCCCTCGATGCCATTGAGCGGCGTGCGGATCTCGTGGCTCATCTGGTTCATATAGTCCGTGCGCGCGTTGGCGGTCTCGACGGCGCGATCGCGCTCGGACTCCGCTTTGGCGATACGCTCGTTTTCGGTCGTCACATCGACTGCAGAAACCAGGTACTGCGTGCCGTCTTGAATGAGCGCAATCGTAAACCTAATGCTGAGCTGCGTTTTTTCTCCATGGGGCGCATGGTAGGAGCACAGAAGGTTCAGCGGAGTCGCGTGGTCCCAGTCCCTCACCTGTCGCTGTATGCGAACACGGTCGCTATCGGGAATAAAACGGTACAGCGTCTCGATGTCGTCGCCAATACGCTCGGGCGATACGCCAAAGACGCGTTCAAAATTTGGGGTGATATAGAGCGGAAGACAGTCGCTGGCACGCAAGACCAGCGCAACGTTGGGCCCTTGCTGCGCAAGCGCCTCTTCAAACAGTCGACGCGCTCGGTCCGCGTCGCGCTTCTCGTGTGAACCGAACAGCCCCAATATGCCCCCTTTTCATATTTCGGGGTTTAGTCTACCAACTCAAAGGCACTTTACAGAGATAATACCCAGCTAAAGTTAGCAATTATTGATGCAAAACGCGCCCGAGGCAACCTTGCCATCGGGCGCGTTTTGTTATTCAGGCCAGATAAACTGGGTGCGGCCGGCCTCTCCGCCATCGATCAGCAGGCTCTGCCCGGTCATAAACCGGTTGGTCACGCCCACAAAGTAGATCCACTCGGCGATCTCTTGGGCGGTGGCCCAGCGTTTAAGCGGCGTGAGCTCCATAATCTGGTTCCACAGGTGTTCGTCTTCCATCACGCAACGGTTGAGCGGCGTGATAACGCCGCCCGGGTCCACGCTGTTGGCGATGGCCTGCGGCGCCAGGCGGTTTGCAAGGTTCTTGGTGTAGGCGATAACGCCGCCCTTGCTGGCGGCATAGGCGGGAAACTCCGATCCCGTATGCCCGCTCGCCGACCCCACATTGACCACGGATGTAATGGCCGGCGCCGGCTTGGCGGCAAGCCCCTCCCCCACAAAGGCATAGCGCTCGGTCACGTTGATGGTGCCGCACAGGTTGGCGGCAATATCGTCGGCCGAATCCTGCGTGCCGGCAACGTTCACGATCACCTGGGGTTCAAGCTCGCCTGGAAACGAGTCCGGCTCGCGGACATCAACGATCAGATGGCGGTAGCGCTCGTGTTCGATCGCCGCCGGCAGCAGATCAAAGCCCACGACCTCGTGGCCCTCGTCCAAAAAACGCTGCACGCACGCGGCTCCGATACCGCCCGAGGCACCCGTGATCAAAACCCGCATACTTGCTCCTTAGGCGGTTGCGTGACGCTCGAGGTACTCGGCGCCCACATTCTCGCGCTCCCAGCCACGCACAACCTTGTAGCCCACGGGGCTCAGGAAGACCTCACACAGCAGCTCGGCAACAGCGCCGGTCAGCGAGCACATAAGGACCTGCACCCAGGTCCAGCCAAAGAACGTGTGGCTCACCACAATGGCAAAGACCAGGTTGTCGATAAACTGGCCAACACCCGTGGACACATAGGAACGGAAGGCAAAGCTCGCAAAGTTATTCTTTTTGAGCATACGGCCGAGCGACTGGTTGAGCGTGGAGTTCACCACGGCAGAAACGAGCATGGCGAGCGAAGATCCAAACACCACGTACCAGGTGCCGCCGATGGTGGCGTTAAGGGCGGTGTTGACCTCGATCATGCCCGTGTCATAGTAGGCGCCCCACATGCCGGGCGTGAGCGAGCATGCCCAAAAGCACAGGCTCACAGCCAGGTTGACCAGCAGCGCGAGGATAGAGATTTTGATGGATGCCTTGGCGCCAAAGCGCTTGCAGATCATGTCCTGGCACAAAAACGAAACCCAGCTCACCACAAAGCCGCAATCGAGTGCCAGATACGGCAGGCTGATGAGCTCTTTGTTGGCCAGCAGGTTCATCATGATGACGCTCACGAAAAACAGCGAAACCGTTGCCGCGGGAATGCTCCGCAACAGGACCTTGTAGTCCTCCATGACCTTCTTGATCATTATGTACTCCTTTGGTTTTAGGTTTAACGAGCAGGATATCGGACCCGAACTGCTCGGCCGCCACGGTCTTGAGGCGACGGTGGGTATGATAGCCGCTCACGCGGCGGCAGGCAAGCAAACGGCGCGGCAGCCCCGCAGGACCACCGCGCCGGCGCACTAAAACGTTACGTTGCCAAACTCCGACAGGACAAGGTCGGGGTTGTGGTCGGTTGCCCAGTCCACGTTCCACGGGCTCGTGAACAGCAGCAGCTTACCGCCGCGCATGTCCTCGACGCGCAGGGTATCGCGCGTGAGCGAAAGGCCCGGGATGTCGATGGTGTCGGGGTCGTTTTGGATCCAGCGGATGTCCGTATAGGGCAGCGGCTGGCGACGGACCTCAACACGGTACTCGGCCTTGAGGCGGCGCTCGAGTACCTCAAACTGCAGCACGCCGACCACGCCCACGATGACGCTCTCCATGCCGGCACCCAGCTCGCGGAAGATCTGGATGGCACCCTCCTGGGCAAGCTCCTCCATGCCCTTCACAAACTGCTTGCGCTTGAGCGTGTCGACCTGCGTAATGCGAGCGAACATCTCGGGGGCAAACGTCGGGATCTGCGGATACTGCACGTGGCGCTTGCCGGAGCACACGGTGTCGCCGATGCTAAAGATACCCGGATCGAACAGGCCCACGATATCGCCCGCGTACGCCTCGTCCACGATGGCGCGGTCGTCGGCCATCATCGAGGTGCCCGTCGCCAGCTTGAGCTTGCGGTTGCCCTGCACGTGGAAGGCGTCCATGCCGCGCTCGAACTTGCCCGAGCAAATGCGCACAAAGGCGATGCGGTCGCGGTGGTTCTTGTCCATGTTGGCCTGGATCTTAAACACAAAGCCGCTAAAGTCGTCACGGCAGGGATCGATCGGCTCGCTGGTGAGCGTATCGGTATAGGCGCGCGGTGTCGGGGCCAGACGCAGGAACTCCTTCAGGAAAGGCTCCACGCCAAAGTTGGTAAGCGCCGAGCCAAAGAACGCCGGGCTCAGCTTGCCGCAGGCCACGGCATCCAAGTCGAGTTCGTCGCCGGCACCATCGAGCAGCTCGATGTCGTCCATCAGGTTCTTATGGTTCTCTTCGCCAATAAGCTCGTCCATGGCGGGATCGCCCAGCTCAGCCTCGACCTCGGCGACCTTCTTGGTGGCATTGGCGTGGCCGTCGCCCTCAAAGGCGATAACGCGACGGGTCTGGCGGTCGAACACGCCGCGGAAATTGCGACCGCTGCCAATCGGCCAGTTCATGGGATACGTATTGATCCCCAGAACATTCTCGATCTCTTCCATGAGCTCAAACGGATCGCGAGCCTCGTGGTCGAGCTTGTTCACAAAGGTAAAGATGGGAATATGGCGCAGCGTACAGACCTTAAAGAGCTTTTTGGTCTGGGCCTCGACGCCCTTAGCGCCGTCAATGACCATGACCGCGGCGTCGGCAGCCATAAGGGTACGGTAGGTATCCTCCGAGAAGTCCTGGTGGCCGGGGGTATCGAGGATGTTGACGCAGGCGCCGTTATAGGTGAATTGCAGCACCGAAGAGGTGACGGAGATACCGCGCTCCTTCTCGATGTCCATCCAGTCCGAGACGGCATGCTTGGCCGAGCTCTTGCCCTTAACCGAGCCGGCAGTCTGGATGCTGCCGGTATAGAGCAGCAGCTTCTCGGTAAGCGTGGTCTTACCGGCGTCCGGGTGGCTGATGATCGCGAATGTGCGGCGCGACGAGATTTCATCCGACAGGCTTGCCATGCGGATCCTTTCTTGCATTGAGTGCATTACGTCGTTGTAACCGCATTATTGTAGCCGCCAAATCCCGCCATAGGGCACCTATCAGGACAAATTCATCAGTTGGGGCCTGGGTAGCCGGCCCAATCCGAATTTGTCTCTTGCGTAACTGTACATAGTGTATATATACTGTGCTTACCGGTTATATACACGTGTAGCCCAACAGCTAAGGAGCCGCTGTGGACATTATCCTATCCAATTCGAGCGACAAGCCCATCTATGAGCAGATCTCCTCGCAGGTCAAAGCGCAGATCCTTTCGGGCGCACTCGCTGCGGGAGCCAAACTACCCAGCATCCGTACGCTCGCGAGCGACCTCGGCGTGAGCGTCATCACCACCAAGCGCGCCTACGCCGACCTGGAGCAACTCGGCTTTATCTGCACCGTGCAGGGCAAGGGCTGCTTTGTCGCCGAGGGCAACCAGGAACTCTTGCGCGAAAACCAGCTCTGCCATATCGAAGAGTTGCTTGCGCAGGCCGCTACGCAGGCCGAAACCCTGGGCGTCACGCGCGACAAATTGCACGAGATGCTCGACCTTGTAGCTCCCGAAACCATGCAGTAGCCATCTGCAAGAAAGGCTATACCATGCAAAACTTGCTAGAACTCAAAGGCGTTTCACGCCGCGTAAGCGACCGCTTTTCGCTACGCGATGTCACACTCACCGTGGAGCCCGGCCAGATTGTCGGCTTTGTGGGCGCAAACGGCGCCGGCAAGACAACGACCATTCGCGCCGCGCTCGGGCTCATAAAGCTCGATGCCGGCGAGGTGCAGCTGCTTGGCCAGCGCTGCGATGCCAATGCGCCCGGCGAGGCACAGCGCCACCTGCGCTCCCGCGTCGGTCTTGTCCTGGACACGTGCCCTTTCCCCTCCACGCTCAAGGTGGGCCAGATCGAGACGCTCGTAGGCCCGGCGTACCCCACATGGAGTCGCGAAACATTCGCCAGATTTATCGACCGATTTGGCCTTGATCCCAAAACCAAGGTCAAAGACCTCTCCCGCGGCATGGGCATGAAGCTGCAGCTCGCCTGTGCGCTCAGCCACAATGCCAAGCTGCTCGTTTTGGACGAAGCCACCGCGGGCCTCGATCCCATGGCGCGCGAGGAACTACTCGATGAGCTGCTCGCCTTTGTTTCCGACGGCCAGCGCAGCGTGCTGCTCTCGAGCCACATTACGTCCGACCTCGATCGTACCGCCGACCGCGTCATCTGCATCGATAATGGCTCGATTGTATTTGACCTACCACGCGAGGACATTACCGACCGCGCCGGCATCGCCCACTGCACGCAAGCACAGGCCGCAGAGCTCATGGCTTGCGTCGAAGGCGCCCGTGCCGCCCGCCACGCCTATAGCGTGGACGTGCTCGTGCCCAACCGTCGCGATACGCTCGAGGCTTTCCCCGAGATTCCCTGCGACCGGGCAACCATTGATGATTATCTTCGCCTCATGCTGAAAGGGGCTTCGAAATGAAACGCGCCTTTATGTCCGAGCTCGCCATCGTTCGCACGCTTGTCCCGAGCATTGCGGGCGTCGGCTTGTTCATCTTCGTCGTGCTGACGCTCGCCAACGCGTCGGATGGCGATTCCGGCATGAGCGCCGGCGCCTGCGCGGTCAGTGCCATGTCACCCATCATGGTCATGAGCTCGCTGGCCGGCTTCGACAATCAAAACGGTTGGGAGCGTTATCGGGCAACGCTGCCCTTCTCGCGCAAAGACATCATCTGCGCACGCTACCTGTGTATCGTTGCTTTCTCGGCCATCATGGCATGTGCGGCTGCACTGTTGAACATCGTCACCATCCCACTCTTCAATAATGCAGGCATCCCTCCGACGGGACAGGCCGTCTTTGAGATCGCAGCCGCCTCGGCAGCCTCGATGCTCATCTCCCTCATGATGGTGTTTTTGGCGCAGCCGCTGTTCTTTCGTTTTGGACACATGGAGGCGCTGCGCCTGTCCGTTGGTCTGTTTGCCCTGCTCGGATGCCTTGCCATGGCCACGCTGAGCTCCTCCAACCCCATCAGCAACTGGCTCATGTCGATTGCCGGGGCAAATCCCGATCCCGCCGTCCTCGGCTGCCTATGCGCAGGAATTGCCGCACTGGCCCTCGTACTATTTGGACTGAGCTGCGCTATCAGCACCAAGGTCTATCGAACGCGCGACCTGTAGGCAAGCGCGGCATCATCGGGCATGCACCGTAGGTCTGGCGCGGTCTGTTTTGGGAAGGCGCTCAACCCGTGTCGTGGGTTACAGCAGCATTTTGGAAATAACGATCCGTCAGGAGCACAAGCTCAACTTGAAAACCCTCACACCGGACTCGAGATACCCGTATTGACCGTGCGCCACCGTGCTACTTGCACAGCGGCTTGGGCAGCGGAATGCCTGCCGCAATGACGGCGGCGATTATCATGCAGACGATACCCTTGAGCGGGAAGCACATAAGCAGCAGGCCCACGACCATGACGGGCTGACGCATAACGGCGCCCATCGTCGAGGCGGTGCAGACGGCGACGCAAAAGACCGGATCGGCGCCGGTAAGGATAGCGAAGCCGTAGCCCAGGCTCACGCCCGAAAAGATGACGGGGAAGAAGTGACCGCCGCGCCAGCCCAGGTTGATGAGGGCGGGCGTCAGCATGGCCTTGACCAGACCGGTTGCAATAAGCACGCCGGCGGGGATGGTCAGATAGGTTTCCATAAGCACGTCGGCCTGCGTCTCGCCGGCAAACATGGTGAAGGGCAGAGCCGTACCGCAGGCGGCAAGTACCAGACCGGCCAGTATGGCCTTGGCGACGGGGCGCTCCCCCATCGCGTGCGCCAGAGCCTCGCTCGCGTGCTCCGAGACAAAGTACAGCCAGCCGCAGACCGTGCCGACGAGCGACAGGGGGATAAGCCAGGCAAGCTCAAGGTTACCCACCTGGGCGGCCTCGAACCTCGGCATGCCCATGCCGCCGCCCACAAGCTGGCCAAGCAGCAGGTAGGTACCCAGACCGCCGGCAATCGCAATGCCGTAGACCACGGTCTTTTGCGCCTTGGGCAGCTTGATGGTGATCTCGTCGGATTCGGAGCCCTCGTCGCCGTTGGCGTCCTGGCCGTCGGCGCTGCCGGCGAGCGGCGCCACAAAGCCAAACACGGGCGCGGTGAAGAGCGCCGTCAGGGCAGCCTGAGTACCCAGCAGCGTGAGCTGCCTAAACTCGGCGCCAAAGCGACGCATGCGGTCGCCGACCCAGCTGCACAGGCCCGCGATAACGCCGGTCAGGCCGGCCTCCGGTCCAATACTTCCACCAAACAGCAGCGGCAGCAATGCCGCGAGCGAAAGCTTGCCAAGGTTGTCGTACGGGTAGCACCCGTCTTGCTTAACCTTAGCCATCACCTGGTTGAGGTCATCGGTCTTGGTGCCCGTAAGCTTTTCGTACAGACCGATCAGCAGGCCGCCCAGGAGGCAGACGAAAAACGGGTACGGCAGAAAGCCAAACGGGCCGCTTACGAGCTCGGGCGAAGCGACGCCCAGCATATGCGGGATCTCGGTCCATAGATAGTCGATACCGTGCTCCATCGCAAAAAAGAACAGCCAGACCGCGGCGCCTGCAAACGCACCGGTCACGGCTACGCTAACTAAAAACAGCGCACGGTTTTTGGGTTTGGAAAGGTTACCCATCGGGTCCTCCCGTGGTCAAAAGCGACAAAGATAACTTTTATTGTAAGACGGGCACAGCGCGGACGTGCCGACCATCCACGCCTCAAACGGCACCGTTGGGCGCCGCACACGCGATGACCCCAAGGCCTAGTTGTCGATAATCGATACAATTTGGTGCAGGTCGTCGGCAAAGTAGATGCCGGCCTGACGCTGCGAGCTCGATAGGCCTTTATCGATCATGTGCTCGAGCAACGACCTAAGGTCGTTGTAGTAACCGTCCAAGTTGTACAGGATGCACGGCGCGCTCAGATGTCCCAACGACACGGCCGACATGACCTCGGCAATCTCCTCGAGCGTGCCCGTCCCACCGGGAAAGGCAATGAACGCATCACCGAGTTCGATCATCTTTGCCTTACGCTCGGCCATGTCGCTCGTCACGATGAGGTTGTCGATTCCGTCGTGCTGAAACTCAGCCTCGATAAAAAAGCTCGGCTCCACACCCGTCACGTGCCCGCCGGCATCGAGCACGCTATCGGCGAGCGCACCCATCAGGCCTGACTTGGAGCCGCCGTACACCAGCGCATGTCCGTTGGCGCCAATCCAGTTGCCCAGCTCCTGCACCGCGGGCAGAAACGCCGGGTCATTACCGACGCTGGCGCCCAGATACACGGTGATATTCATATTCAGTCCCCCTCATCGTGACGCGCGGCGCCCGCCCTAGCGTTGGCGTCGGCGATATTCGCGCACGCGGCGCGACAGGTCGGCGAGCTCATCGCGATCGAGCTCTTCCAGATGCTCAAGATCGTCCATAAAGCGCGCCATGGTGTCCTTTTGGCGCATCTTGATGAGCGTATTGCAGTAGTTCACCGCCACGCCCGTGAGCATGGCGATGTAGAAGATGCTGATGACGCTCAAAACGACGGTGATAGCGCGGGCAACCGGCGTTTCGGCCGGGATATCGCCAAAGCCGATCGTCGATACGGTCTCAAAGCTAAACCAGAGGCCATCGCCAAACGTAAGGGTCGCAGGGTCGGACAGCCAGACGGCCGTCGAGCACAGCAGGTAGAAGATAAGGAACAGGCCGGTGATGCGCGCAAAGCCAGCCTGGCGCAACACGTCGGCAAGCGTCCTCAACTTGTTCATCGCGACCCCTTTTCCCAGACGCCCAATCACATTCGCTCGGTATTGTCCCACGCCTCCCCCGCAAACGGAACTAGTCATTGGGGACGTTCTTAAACGACTAGTCAGTTAAGAACGTCCCCAATGACTACCTAACCGTTTAGCGGTGCGGCGGCTGAATGGGCAGGCTGAGCTGGTATCCTTATGCGAAACTGTCTCAACTCGATAGGATTGTCTGTGAAACCTTCCGCCGTCCTTCGCTTAGCTCTATATCGCACCCTAGCCGTCGCGCTTGCTGCGCTCACACTACTGAGCGCCGTCATGCCCACCCCGGCCTTTGCCGCCGACTCCGACCAGCAGGTCAAGACGGTCCGCGTCGGCTGGCTTGTCAACAACGAGGGGTTCCAGGAAGGCACACCGGGCGAGCGCCTCTCGGGATGGGGCTACGAGTACCTCCAGACCCTCTCGTACTACACCCCTGGCTGGCAGTACGAATACGTGTCCGGCACCTTCACCGAGCTCATGGACATGCTCGAGAAGGGCGAAATCGACCTCATGCCCAACATCTCGCATTCAGTAGAACGCGAGCAAAAGTTACTCTTTTCCTCAAACCCCGAGGGCACCGAGCGCTACTACATCTACGCCAAGCCCGATCGCGACGATCTGGCCAAGGGTGACCCCCAGGCACTCCAAGGCCTCACCATCGGCTGCAACTCTGGCGTTATGCAAACCTTCGTCGGCCAGCAGTGGCTCGCCAACGAAGGTGTCACCTGTACCTATAAAGAAATCGACACCGGCGGCGCCCTCTTTGAGGCACTTTCAGACGGCGAGGTCGACGCCGTCATCATGAACGACACCATTTCGTCGCCCGATGCGTCGCCCATGTTCTACGTAGGCTCGAGCGACTACTATTTTGCCGTTCCCAAAAGCCGCCCCGATCTGATGAACGACATCAACTCGGCCATGGCGGCAATCAACCGCACCAACCCGCGCTACAACGACGAAGTCAAATCCAACTACTCGGCGCAAAATAGCGGATCCGCATCACTTACCAACTCCGAACGGTCGTGGCTCAAGGCCAATAACAACACGCTTACACTTGGTTATCTCAACAACAATCTCCCCTTCTGCAACCAAGATGCAAACGGAGAAATGGAAGGGTCACTCGTCTCACTCGTTACGACGCTCCACGACAAATTTGGCATTACCGTACACACGCTCGCTTTTTCAAGCAACCAGCAAATGATGGAAGCGCTCTCAAAGGGAAATATCGACATCGCCCTACCGGCATTTCGCGACTACTGGCTTGCCGAGCAAATGGGGACCGTTCAATCGATTTCGATGGGAACGATCTCTCTTACCGCCATCCACGCCACCAGCGATCTCAACAAGGATCTCCGTAATATCTGTTGCACAGGGTTTTCCATCGTCAACCGCAGCGAATTAAAAACTATGTTTCCAAATGCAAATGTAACCGAGTATCCGTCTGCAGACGACATGCTTTCTGCCCTTAAGGACGGAAGATCAAGCTGCATCGTTGTTCCCAACGCACGGCTGGAAACCATCCGAGATAGCTACGATATCAGAGACTACGAGATACAGGAACTCTCACGCACGGCCGAACTTTCTTGCCTTATGCGACGCGGAAATCCCGAATTATTGAGTATCGTCAACAAGGGCATCATCAACGCCGGAGAATCGCTTTCTGCGAGCAATTATTCCTCTACGTCGTATAGCGCACAGGAATCAGACGCGTTCAGGTTTATATATCGTCATCGTAGCTCGATTGTCGTCATCATCGTCGGTGTACTGTTGACTGGGGTAGCGGTTCTAACCTGGGCCCTGCAGCGAGCCAGAGTAGAGCAAAACAAGGCACTCGCCGCCAATGCGGCCAAAACGGCCTTTCTCGCCCGCATGAGCCATGACATCCGCACGCCGCTCAACGGCATTCTGGGGCTCATCGAAATTGAAGAATTGCACGAAGACGATGTCGATGCCGCCCGTAAAAACCGAGCTAAGGCGCGAATCGCCGCCAACCATCTGCTCTCACTCATCAACGACATTCTAGAAATGGGCAGGATTGAAAATGGTAAGCTAACGCTTGAGCATGTCTCATTTAACCTCGAAGATCTCTGCAACGATGCAATTGTTCTGTGCAAGCTCCGCGCTTCCGATCGCAATATTACGATGCAGGATCAAAGAGCACATCCCCTCTGCAATCCACATGTAATGGGAAGCCCCACTCATGTACGTCAGATTATCATCAACCTGCTCGACAACAGCATCAAGTACAACAAAGATGGCGGGACTGTCGCTTTTGCATCGCAGATTAAACCGATCGATGATAGCCAGGTGCTCTTTTGCTTTAGCGTCTCGGACACCGGCATCGGCATGTCGCCCGAGTTTCTTAAGCACATCTACGAACCGTTTGCCCAAGAGGGCAACGATGCCCGCAGTAAATTTCAGGGAACTGGCATGGGCATGCCGATCGTCAAATCGCTCATAGACATGATGGGCGGCACGATTGAGATTTCGAGCGAGGTCGGCGTGGGAAGTACGTTCAACGTCCAGATTCCGCTCGATATCGACAAGAACCCTCAGGCAAGAGAAGGTGCGGACGAGCAGGCGATCAGCTGCTCGCTTGCCGGCATGAACGTTCTTTTGGCCGAAGACAACGAGCTCAATGCCGAAATTGCCCAGGCCCTGCTCAAAAGCGAAGGCATCGTCGTAACTCGCGCCGCCGACGGCAAAGAAGCGGTCGAACTATACACTAGTCGTCCCGCCGGCAGCTTCGATGCGATCCTGATGGACATCATGATGCCGGGTATGGATGGCTACGAGGCAACTCGCGCGATTCGTCTGAGCGAGAAGGCCGATGCAGCCGACATCCCCATCATCGCGCTCACCGCCAATGCCTTTGCCGAGGACGCCAAGGCGGCACACGATGCCGGCATGAACGCCCATCTGCCCAAACCGCTCGACTTTAACAAGCTCAAAAACATCCTCGCCCGCATCAAGAAAAACGGAACTGTTTCGCTATAGTTTGTGCCCACCCACCATGCACAGTTAGAAAGGAAGCCAACGATGTTTAGGCCCTTACGCCGAAAGAAACGCGCCATCACTGACGAGGAAGCGCGCGAGTTGCTCGCTATCTGCAAGCGCGGCGTCTTTGCCGTCAACGGCGACGATGGCTACCCGTATGCCATTCCCGTCAACTACTTCTTTGACACCGAGCACGACAAGATTTATTTCCATGGCGCCAAGGCTGGCCACAAGGTCGATTCACTCAGGCGTGATGACAAAGTCTGCTTTACCGTTTACGGCAACGAGTGGTACAAGGACGATGACTGGGCTCCCTACGTTATGAGTACCGTGGTCTTTGGCCGTTGCCGTCTGGTAGATGAGGCCCCCGCGTTTATCGAGGACAAAGTCCGCCAGCTCGCGCTTAAGTACTACCCTTCTGCCGAAGAAGTCGAGAAGGAGATCGCCAAAGACATAAAGGGCGTCCAACTCTACGAGATTTCGATTGAACATCTTTGCGGCAAGCAGATTCAGGAAAAGTAGCGAATGCGGAAAACGCGCTCGCTACCCTCTGCGCCCCATGCGCCCACGCATTTTGACGGCGTGGGCGCATGGGGCAGCACTCGAATCGAGCGCCCCCTATACCCCAAAAACGTAGCGGTCCAGGCGGTCGCACGCCTCCCTTACGCGCGAAAGCGGCAGCGCCAGATTCACGCGAATGTGGCAGGGCCCGTGGAACGGGCGGCCGTCCTGATACCCCACGCCCACGCGCGCCCCCTCGTCGAGCAGCCACTGAATATCGCGGCCATGCTCGCGGCACCATTCGGTGCAGTCCAGAAACACCATGTACGTGCCTTGCGGACGCGAATAGGACACGCCCGCAAAATGCTCGTCAACGTAATCGCAGAAGCACTCGATATTACCGGCAAGCACCTGGTTGAGCTCGTCCACCCACTCATAGCCCTGAGGCTGATAGGCACCGATAAGCGCATGCATGGAGAGGACGTTCATCTCGTTGTAGTGAGTCTTGTCGGACACGGCGCACACGCGGTCGCGCAGCGTCTCGTTATAGACGATGTGGTAGCTGCCGACCAGGCCCGCCAGGTTAAACGTCTTGCTGGGCGCATAAAGGGCAACCGTGCGCATGCGGGCATCCTCGCTCACCGACTGCGTCGGGATATGCTTGTGACCCGGCAGGATGATATCGGACCAAATCTCATCCGAGATCACCACGCAATCATGCTGGCGATAGATGTCCATGGCGCGCTCGATCTCGTCGCGCTCCCATACGCGCCCGCAGGGATTGTGCGGCGAGCAGAACACCGCGGCATGGATGTGGTTTTGGGCGAGCTTGCGCTCCATGTCCTCAAAGTCCATACGCCACACGCCTTGGTCGTCGAGCTTAAGCGGGCTGTGGACAATGCGATAGCCCGCGGCTTCGATAGACTTGGTAAAGCCGATGTAGGTGGGGCTGTGGACCAGCACCGCATCGCCCGGCTGGACATACGCGCGCAGCGTCGACACAACACCGCCCAGCACGCCGTTTTCGTAACCGATATGTTCAGGAAGCAGGCTCTTAACGCCATTGCGGCGGCTCTGCCATTCGATGATGCGGTCGAAGTACTCGTCACGCGGATTGAAATAGCCAAACATGGGATGCTGGGCGCGCTGAATGATGTGTTCCTGAACCGTGGGCACCGTGGCAAAATTCATATCCGCCACCCACATGGGGATGCGGTCGAAGCCCTCGTCGGGTGCGTTCGGAGCCATGTCGGGAATTTCTCCCCAGGAGTCAACGGCGATGGCGTCCATACCGTGGCGGTCGATAAGCGAGGTAAAGTCGTATTTCATGCTGAGCTCCCGTGCAAAGCGGATTGTTTCGGTAGGCGTTATTGTCCACCAGCGTGGGCGGTTTTGGAGCGGAGTTTGGCGCTTAATTTGACGGGTGCGGACGAATGGCTGGTTAGTCTCGCGCGTCGTTGATGGCGGTTATCGTCAACCTGGTTCCGTCGACCGTAAACGATATGTCAAGCCCAGCGTAAGCCAAATGGTAAACGCGGTTTGGCTCGTGTTTGCTGCCCGCACGGCGCGGATCTTGGCGGAGCACCTCGATCAAGCCGGGGAGCTTTGTGTCCGGGACCATGTCCCGCAGCGCTTGCGGGAGCTCGACATCGAGCTCTTGCCATGGCGCGTCCTCAATCCAGCCGCCCGTCGCATCCGGGTGACAGTCCGCAAACGGAATGTAAGGCTTAATGTCGTAGATGGGCGTACCGTCGCGCAGGTCGGCCCCCAGCACATGGATGATGGGACCATCGTCGGTGAGCTCGACACGATCAAGCTTGACGCAGGTGAGCCCGATGGGATTAGGGCGAAACGGACTGCGCGTGGCAAACACGCCCACGCGTTCGGCTCCACCCAGACGCGGTGGGCGCACGGTTTTCGACCATTTTGCGTTGGTGCCGGACCTGTCCTGCGTTTTGGCATCGGCGGCTATGTCCTTAGCCGTGCCGCCGGGCGTTCCGTTTTCGAAGCACCATAGCAGCCATAGGTGAGAGAAGGAGTCCAGACCCTCAACTGCAGCGTTGGAGGCAAATTCCGGCTCAAAGACGATGCGTCCCTGCAGATGGGGCGCCAAAAAGCTGTTGCGTGGGATGCCGAACTTCTGCGGCAGGTCGGTATGTATGTGTGCAATAGGTTCCATGCCGGTCATTGTACGGCATGGAGGCGTGGGGTGTTGCGCGCAATTCTTCGCCGCGGTCCCCGTCGTGCAACCAACGGTTGCTTGGAAGGGTGCCGGCCGCCGCGTATGCTTAAAGCAACAAACAGCAGAAAGGAGCCGTCATGGCCTTTGCAGAAAAGCTCATCGCCATCCGCCGGGACAACAATCTCACCCAAGAGCAACTCGCCGCCAAGCTCTTCGTCACACGCCAAGCCGTCAGCCGTTGGGAACGCGGCGAAGTCACGCCGGGCATCGACATGATGAAGCTCATTGCCGCCATAACCGGAGAACCGCTGTCCCACCTGCTCGAAATGCCCGAGCACTATTGCCAGAGCTGCGGCATGATACTCACGCCCGACGACTGCGGCACCGATGCTCACGGCGCAACGACCGACCATTACTGCAAGTGGTGCTACGACCACGGCAAGTACACCTACGAGACCACGATGGAGGCCATGATTGAGGATTGCGCCCCGCGCCTGGCACAAAACACCGGTATGTCGCTCGACGAAGCCGTCTCGCTCATGGGCGCCGTGCTGCCGCAATTGGAGCGCTGGCGCACCGTGCAGGAAAACGAGGAGCGCTACGGTGCCGAGGCGCGGGCGCGCTATGGCGACGAGGCCGTCGATGCAGCAAACGAGGCACTGCTGGACATGGACCCCGAGACATGGAACGACATGAAGGAACTTGAACGCGCTATTCTGGGCCAGCTCTCGATCGCCATGGGCGACGGCGAACCGGATGGAAGCGAGGCGCGCAAGCTTGTCGCAATGCACCGTCGATGGATTGGCCTTAACTGGGGACACGAACCCCAAGACGAAGCATACCTGGGCCTCGCCCACGGCTATCTTGCCGATCAGCGCTTTGTTGACTACTACGACAAGCCCTGCGGCACCGGAGCTACGGCGTTTCTGGTACAGGCCATCGAGTCGTCGCTGGCCCGCGCATAGATTGCGGCGGCTTTGGGTATTTCAATCAAAACCGCAACCGATTGGAGACACCATGGCTACTGATCATGAACTCGCGCTCTACGTTATGACTGGCTGCCCGTATTGCATAAAGGTCAAGCGCTTTTTGGCCGATAACGGCGTGACCATCCCTGAGCGCAACATCTCGATCGACTCCGATGCCGAGCAGACGCTCATCGCCGTCGGCGGAAAACGCCAGGTTCCCTGCTTATTCATTGACGGAAAGCCGCTCTACGAATCGAGCGACATCATCGCGTGGGCACAAAAGAACCTGCTCTAGCACGCGCACCCCGTCCGTCCAAGGCTCCATCCCATACGGCCCAAACAAGTACGCCAGCATCCAAAGTCGACATTTTTCGACATCTTTGGATGCTGGTGTACAGCTTTTTGCAACATAGTCGTTGGGAACATAGTCATCGGGGACGTTCTTAAATAGCTAGTCGTTAAAGAACGTCCCCGATGACTAGCTAGCCGTGGAAACAGGCTATGGGCGCGAGTGACTGTTCGCGAAAGACACGATCAACGGCGGCGCGGTATTCGTCGACCTTTTTGGTCTTGCGTACGAGCTTGTGAACGGTAGCGGGGTCGGCGAAAGCGCACTTGGCGTAGAACCACCACTCCTTCATGCGAAAGACCGCGTTGCCACCAATCTCTTCTGCATAGGCCGCGAATAGCGCGTCGTGGAAACGCTGCAGTTCGGCTGCCGTGGCAGCAGGACCGCCGTTGACCATACGAGCCAGAGCGGGGTTCGCGAGCAGGCCACGCCCCAGCATCACATGGCGCGTGCCGGGATAGGCCTCCACCAGCGCGTCCATATCCTCAAGATCAAAAATGTCGCCGTTGTATGCCACCGGAAACGGCGCACGTTCCAGCGTCTCGCCGTAAAACTCCTTGCGCGGCGAGCCCGTATAGCGGTCCTTTTGCACGCGCGGATGCACAATCAGCTCTGCCAGCGGCATGCGGCAATACAGATCGAGCACACGCTCATACTCGTCATCGCGCTCCAACCCCAGCCTGGTTTTTACCGATACCGGTAACGGCGAGCGCTCGCACACATCGCCCAAGAACACCTCGAGCTCGTCGAGATTACGCAAGAAACCCGAGCCCTTGCCCTTGGCAACGACCGTTCCCGAGGGACAACCCAGGTTGAGATTGACCTCGCGGTAGCCCATGTCGGCGAGCACGTGCGCCGCCCACACAAACTCATCCGCATTCTTGGACATGAGCTGGGGCACCACGTTGAGCCCCTGGTTATTGACAGGGTCGACCTCTTTAAACGCCTTGCCACCAAAACGGTTGCCAACCCGCGGCGGCGGCAAAAACGGCGTGTAATAGCAGTCGAGCGCGCCAAAGCACTCCGCATGCACGCGACGGAACACATGCCCGGTAATCCCCTCCATAGGGGCAAGCGATAGAATCATCAACATCTACTCTCAAATCAATGTGGCAAAGGGACTGCCCCTTTGTCACATGCATTATGCCTTGTCCTCGAGGCGGCCCACAAGGCGGAGGCGGTTACTTGACGCCAACCAGCCCTCCAACCATCCCTGTGCAACGAAGGTGAACGGTGTCCACGAACAGCAAGTAGGGCCGCCCCGCAGCAGCTCCCCCACTCATCTATACTCAAGAGCGTGTGCGCATCGCCCCCGAAAAACGATGAGAGTCGAGGCCCCCATGCATCAGCTCACCGAACGTGAAAAGAAACGCATTCAGCGGTACTGTGCGTACCCCAAGATCGCAGCGACCGCACTCGTCATGTCGTTCGTAGCATGTCTGCTCATGCTGCCGCTCCAAATGATCAACGATATCGCGTTCCACCAAAAGGAATTCCAACCCGCGGGCATATATACCGCCATCGCACTCACCGTAATCGAACTCGTCGTCTTTTGCTATTGCGCTCTTGCGCCGCGCTTTGGAATGCAGGGCAAACAGTGGAAGGAGCTGCAGAGCAGGCTTGCGGTAGCCCAAACCAACAAAGACCGCTCCGCGGAGGTCGCCGGCGTGCTCGCCACGCAAGCTGCCGGCCGCCTGCTCAAGAACAGTGATAACGATCTCGCGCGCAACCTGGGCGGCGCCGCGGAGGTCGCCGGCGCCGTAGGGGCAGTTGCCACCGCGGCAGACGTGCTAGCCGAGACCTCGAGCAATGCCGAGGCCATGGCAAACGCATACGGCGTGACGATTCCAAGCGTCAAGAAGCAGGCCATAGCTCTCGCAGTGGTGCCCGCCATTGTGCTGCTTGGCGTCTACATCCCGCAGTTTGTCCAGGGAAATAACGAGCTTCAGGCGAGAAAGGCTGCAGTCGCCGAGCAGCTCGCCATCGCGCAAGATGCCCTGGAGCCCGTGTGTGAACGCGTCGCGGCAGACGACCCATACGAGTCGTATCACGACTACGGCTACCGCATTATCGGCTATCTGCGCGACAATGACCTTGGCGCTCAAGCAGCCTATGTCTACCTTTCTTTTGATGCAGACGGCATGCTCACGGACGTCGATTACACCAGTCAGGTCAACCCCGAGGAAAGCCTTGCAGACAACCTCGCTCGCGCCGAGCAGGACATCGCGACGCTCTGCGCCCCGCTCAACGGGTTGGACATTTCCGTTGCCACACCGGGCCTCCTCACGCCATGCAGCCTGTCGGATGATTTTAAACAGACATTTTTAGCCGGATCCCTATATAAAGAAATCAGCATCAAGACGGAGGACGAATCTATCAAGTCGTACTACACCTTTGACACCGAAGCCGCAGAAGATTTCGACGAATACACCCATCCGGAAATTAGGCTCATGCTCTCTGCAAAAAAGAACTAAAGGCTTACGCTCTAATTGCCGCTCGCGAACATCGTCTATATCTCGAGGTCTAATACTTTTCCCGAGAAGTGAACGACTGTTTTTGGACCCCCGAAGCATTGGCATTTTTAGGCATCAAAACCGCAGGATTCGACTGCAAAACCGCAGGAAATTGCTCGCCAAAAGTGTCGATGCTTCGGGGGTCCATTTTGACTCGTTCACTTCTCGGGAAAAGCATTAGACCTCGATTTACAAGCCACTCAATGTGACAAAGGGGCTGTCCCTTTGTCACATTCGATGAAAAAGGGCACCGACGTTAGTCGATGCCCCAAAGCGGCTGCAGGTTAAGCCCTACAGCGTATGTCTAAGACGAATCGGACTATTCGTCCCAGGAGAGGTTCTTACCAGTCTTTTTTGCCAGCAGCAAGAACAGGCCGATAATAACGTTGCATGCGATGCAGAAGATGAAGACGCCCTGGAAGGAGCCGACAAGCTCATAGACCTTCATCATAACGGGCATGCCAAAGGCGCCGACGATATAGCCCACGGAGCAGATCAGCGCGAAGATGCGACCGAAATCGCGGGAGCCAAAGACATCCATAACCAAAACGGTCAGGGCAGTGCCAGCGATGACGTACATTACGTCGTTCACGCCTGCTGCGAAGATGCTGAGCGTCGAGTTGCCGCTGCTCATCATGAGCATGACAAAGGAGAGGATGGAGACAGCGAGCCAGCCCAGAATGGCCTTCGTGCTGCCGAACTTATCGCAAGTGGTGCCGACGATCGGATTGAGGAACAGATCGAAGAGCGATGCAGCGGATACCATGAAGCCGCCCACCATGGGGCTAAAACCAACCTCGGAAGCATACGTCGGGAAGAGCTGGTTCATGCAGCAAGTGAGCTGAACGAGGCAGAGGAAGCCGATGCAGAAGAAGAAGGCAGGCGACTTAATGGCGCGCGCATAGCTAACGCCACGCGTGCTATCCTCGGTCGTCTCCTCGGTCTCGGCGACCGTCTCGCCCTCGACGTAGCCATAGGGCAGCATGCCCTTGTCCTGAGGCTTATAGCGGATAATCAGGACGGAAGCGGGGAGAATGAGCACGGCGGAGACGCCAGCGAGCACCAGATAACCAGTCCTCCAGCCAGCGGCCTCGATGACAGAGGTGATGACGGGGCTCATGATGAGCATGTAAATCGAGTTCACTGCCCAAGCAAGACCAATTGCCAGGCCACCAGATTTTTTGAACCACTGGTCAATAACGTCGGACATGGCGACGCCGGTGGTGAAGGCGAAGCAAATGCCAATCAGGGCGCCAGCGGCGATGAACATCCAAACTTCGGTGTAGAAAGCCATGCCTGCGCCGGCGGCGAGCAGAATAAGCTCGACGACGGGGAGCCAAACCTTGCCAACAACCTTGGGGATGAGTTTTCCGACAAACGGAAGCGCCGCCGCAAGACCGATGAGCGTCGCGGTGAAGTAATACGAGAAGATTGAATAGTCAAACCCGAACTCCTCGCACACGGGCGCGACGAAGGAGCCGGCGATTACGCTATAGGATCCGGTCGTACCAGCAGACATGAGGCCAAGCGCGATTACGAGAACCCATGCGTAGACCTTGCTGCTCTTTAACTTTGCATTTTCCATTGATACAACTCCTAGAGACCTAGAAGGGCACACATAACGGCCTTGATGGTGTGCTGACGGTTCTCTGCCTCACGGAAGATGACCGAAGCGTTGGCCTCAAAGCACTCGTCGGCAATCTCGAAACCCTCGGTGATGATCTCGCGATGGAGGTCGTTCTTGCACTGGTCGAGGAGCATCTTGCCAACACGGTGATCTGCGTTGTGGACAGAAGGAAGCTCATGCATGCAGAAGATGTCGGGATTGTTGGTGCGCTTGCACAGCTCGCTGGTGACGCGATAGGGGTACAGAGACTCGGCATCGCCCAGCCAGGAGTTGTAGTCGTCGGGATCCAGAACCTCTTCGCCGCACTCGGGGTTGATGTAGCGCCACTCCTCGGTAACGATAACGTCAACGCCATCCAAGGCATCGAGGTCAGAGGTGATGGTAAAGGTCCTATTGGGAGCGTACTTGGCGTAGCAGGCCTCCACCTCTTCGACCATTTCCTTGCACATCTGATGACGGAGGTCGTCGGGACCGATGGCGAGGAAGTCCATGTCGAGCATAGCGCACAGACGGCCATACCACACCGGGGCGCCGGCGCAGTTGCCAACGAAAGCCATCTTCTTGCCGCGGCTCGTACGCAGACCGCCCCATTGCTCTTCCATCGTAAGAGCGTCAGCGAGCATCTGAGTCGGGTGATCGCCGAGAGTAAGGGCATTGATGACCGGGATGTCAACCAGGTCGGCGACGTCATAGAGGAACTGCTCGTCCTTCTGTGCGCGGTAGACGATGAGATCATACATGCCGTTGAAGACGCGCATGGCATCCTTGACGGTCTCGCAGTCACCCATGTGGGAGTTGGTCAGATAAGTGAAGCCCATGCCCAAATCGTTGCAGGAGGTCTCGAATGCGCAACGAGTACGGGTCGAGCCCCACTCAAAGTTGGCGAGGACGTTTTTGCCGGGGAAGTAGCGCTGGTCGACACCAGACTTCTTCTGAGCCTTAAGGTTCCAGGCAAGATCGATGAGATAGCGGAAATCCTCGGAGGAGAGATCATGGATGTTGATGTAGTCGCGGCCGCGGAGGCTGTTGTTCATGCCTATTTTCCTTTCGAATTATTATCAAAATTATTGCTAAATGTGTCCCCGAAGGAAACACGGATATCCCTCGGGGAGCGGTACATGTGGCGCCTAAGCCAAAGAGCGCAGGCTCTAAGGCTCACTAACGACTGGCCGCCACGTCCTTAGTCCAGCAGTGCACGCCGCCGCCGGACAGGTTAAGCGCGAGGGAATCAATCATGATGACCTTGCGATCGGGGAAGCAGCTCTCAAGAACCGCCTTGGCCTGCTCGTCCTTCTCTTTCACGACCTCGCTCATGCCCTCGTGGTAATAACGCTGGCCAAGAACGACGCCGTTGCAGATCAGGAAGTTGCAGTAGCTCGCTGCAGCGTAGAAGTGGACGGGGCCCTCGGGCCAGGGGGTGCCATCCATAAACTTGCCGCCCATTTCGTCGATGAAGCCTTTATAGAGCTCGTAATCCTCATCGCCAGGGGCGATAACGACTTCAATCGGCTCGGCGGTGGGCATACGAACGATCTCGAAGGGCTTGCCCTCCCAGTCCGTTTCGTTGCTCAGGATCTCGTAGGCCGCCTCAATGCGGCGACGAGACTCTGCGCCAGCCTTGCTCGAGGCTGCCTCTTCATCGGACACCTCGGCAAGAAGAATCTTGTTCGGAGTGATAAAGCGACACATCTCATCGATGTGAGCGGCAAAGCTCATGCCAAAGACGGGGGTTCCGTCTTCCTTCTCGTCGAGGATGCCCAGTCGATAATCGTCGTCCTCAAGCATGGGCTGAGGAAGCCAGATAACCTTGTTGAGGTTGTAGATGCGCTTATACTCGGCCTCTACCTCATCTTTCGTGAACTCGGGATTGCGCTTACGGCATTCCGTGTCCTCGATGGCGATCAGGGTGCCGTGACCGTCAAACTCACGATCGCCGCCCTCCGAAACCATTTCGGAATTGACGATATCGAAGCAACCGAGCGCAACCGCCATGTGAACGGCTGCCTTACGTGCGGACTGGCACTCCGGGGAGTTCTTGTCCCACACGCCGTAATAGGTCCAAGCAGGGTTGACCATATAAGAATGGCCTTTGTCGTCGACCATGATGCTGGGGCCGTTGTCGCGGACATAGAAGTTGGAGTCTTCGAACTGCGTGATCTCGATACGATCGAGATCAACCCCCTCCTCCTTCAGGCGTGAGCAAGCCTCCTCATAGGAGCCGGGGGTGCCGCAATTGAGGTTGACCGTAACGTCGCCATACTCGAGCAGAGCCTTGATCACGTCAACGCAGGGCTGGCGGTTATCGTAGCCCTCTGCACGGATGTAATCGGGAAGCCATGTCACATAGACGTTGGAGCGCTTCTCGAACTCGCCCGGCATACGATAGTTCTCGTACATGGTTGGTCCTTCCGTCGGGTTTCCCGCGATGCTGTCCGGCCGCGACAATAGCGGGGTTTCACCTGCTATAGTACTACTATACCTACCGTTCGGTAGATAGTTTTGAATAATTGCCGCTCGCCTACTGATACGTACCGTTCACCGTATATAGTGGTCATGTTTGGACACGAATTGATGTTCCGTTGCCATCCTTAATAATGTTGGTAGTGCGGAAGTGATTTGCAATGGAGAAATGCAGCGTGAGCACAAGAAAAAAAATATTGGACGCAATGTACGATCTTGTGGCAGAAGTCGGTTATGACAAAGCGTCTATCGGAAAGATTTGCGACTTTGTCGGTATATCCAAGCCGTCGGTGTACTACTACTTTCCCTCTAAAGAGGAGATTTTCACTACGCTCTTGGACAGCATGTTTCCGGCCATTGACTATCAGCGCGACTACTCGCTAATAGTCGATAGGGACGGATTCAAGGCCGCGCTTATCGAGCTCGGCAATTCAGTTATAGGTGGCTATCGAAGCGATGAAAAACGCCGGCGCGTGCTGGCCGAGGTTAGCGTTCAAGCAAATCGAATTCCTGCAGTTCAGGAACGTCAAGCGACGGCGACCAAACGAACCATGGATGCGCTTAAAGACATCCTTCTTCATGGTGTAGAGATTGGCGCGTTTTCCGATAGTGCCGACGTGATGCTCTACGTACAAATTCTTTATACCGTTCTGGAGGGAGCGAGCAATACGGTCGCTCAAGGTGAGGATATTGATGAAAAAGCGGTTTGGGCGGGAATAGTCGAGCTTATGTTCAAATAGACCAGCCAAGCTGAAACGCATGTTGGCACACATGGTGCCTGCGGGCAACCTTTAAACGAAAACAGGGGCCGACTCCAGTCTGGCTTGGAGTCGACCCCTGTTGCGTGGCAATCTATGCCGATGCAATCGGCGCTTATTACTTTTCAGCAGCCTTACTGAGAAAGCCGGAAACGATAGCAAACGCAGCAATCATAAGGTTGCAGGCAATGCAGAAGATAAATACTCCCTGGAATGACCCTGCCATGCCGTAAACCTTCATCATGACCGGCATTCCAAAAGCACCGACGACATAGCCCGCTGAGCAAACGATCGAATAGATCCTTCCAAAATCGCGTGATCCAAAGAGCGAGAGGAGAAGCATCGGCATTGCGGTTCCAACAATGGCGAACATGGCATCGTTTACGCCAGCTGCAATGATTGAAACAGTCTCATTGCTTCCGCCAATGATGAGAAGCAGGAACGAAAAAATGCTGACACCTGTCCACGCGACTGTTGCTTTAATAGAGCCGAGCTTGTCACATGTTTTGCCTACGAAGGGATTTAGGAAGATGTCGGAGAACGAAGCTGCCGAAACCATTAAGCTTCCTACGATGGGATTGAAACCGACCTCGCTTGCATAGGTCGGAAACAACTGGTTCATGCAGCAGGTGAGCTGCGCCACGCAAAGCAGGAGGACACAGAGAATAAAAGACGGCGTTTTCGTGGCATCACGTAGTGCCATGCCCGAAAGGGTATCTTCCCGCTCATCGACGCTGTGTCTCTCATGGGTTTCAGAGGCGGTCTCTCCGTACGGAAGCATGTTGCGATCAGAGGGTTTAAGGCGAATGATAAATGCACTCGCAGGTAAAATCATAGCTGCAGAAACGGCCGCAAGTACGATGTATCCCGTACGCCAGCCTTGTTGCTCGATAACCAGCGTAATGACAGGGCTCAACAACAGCGTACAGAGAGAATTAACGCCCCAAGCAAGGCCGATGGCAAGACCGGACGATTTACTGAACCATTGGTCAATAACATCGGACATGCAGACGCCCGTTGTGAATGAAAAGCAGATGCCGATCACCGCAGCGGAGACGATGAACATCCAGACTTCGGTGTAGAACGCCATTGCGGCGCCGGCGGCAATAAGGACGAGTTCAACGCAAATATGCACCGGTTTGCCTATTACTTTTGGAATGAAACGGCTCAAAAGTGGAAGTCCAAGTGCAAGGCCAAGAAGAATCGCAGTGAAATAGAAAGAGAAAGAGGTGTACTCAAAGCCCAGGTCTTCACATACTGGAGCAACGAATGAGCCGGCAATAATGCTATATGTGCCAGTCGTCCCGGCGGACATTAAGCCGAGCGCAATAACGACAATCCAAGCAAATGCGCCGCTCTCGCGAGGACGGTCTTTTTCGTCTGGTACGGTGAGAGCCATGGTCACTCCATTTCTATCGGCATTACATCCTATATGCCTACCGATAGGTATATAAACCAGGGGACTCTTCGTCAAGCATTAAGCGGGGAAAGGGAGTTCTTAACGTGCCGAACGGTAATTGGGCCCTTGCAAAATCGAGGTCTAATACTTTTCCCGAGAAGTGAACGACCGTTTTTGGACCCCCGAAGCATCGACATTTTTAGACGTCAAGCCCGCAGGATTTGACTGGCAAAACCGCAGGAAATTGCATCTCGAAAGCGCCGATACTTCGGGGGCCCGTTTTCACTCGTTCACTTCTCGGGAAAAGTATTAGACCTCGATTTACAAGCCACTCAATGTGACAAAGGAACTGTCCCTTTGTCACATTATTCGGAGCGTAGGGCTTCTACGGGGTCTTTTTTGGATGCGCTGCGGGCAGGCAGCAGGCCGGCGACGACCGTCAGCAGCACCGATATCGCAATGAGCGCCAGCGCATCCTGCACGGGCAGGCTCATCAGATTGGGGACCTGTTTGGCAGCAAGCGCCCAGGCATTAACCGGGAAGCTCACGAGCACCACAACGACAATGGCAAAGACGCCGGCAATGAGGCCCTCGATAAAGGTCTCGGCATTGAATACGTTGGCCACGTTGCGCTTTGACGCGCCGATCGCGCGCAGGATGCCAATCTCCTTTTTGCGCTCCAGTACGCTGATGTAGGTGATGATGCCGATCATGATGGAGCTCACCACCAAGCTGATGCTCACGAATGCGATGAGCACCAAGCTGATGGTGTTCACGATGTCGGTCACCGAACCCATGATGATACCCATGTAGTCGGTGTACGAGATTGCCTGTTCATCGTGGCCGGCAGCTTTGACCTGCTTGTTGTACGCATCGATGTGATCGAGCACGCGCTCCTTGGCCTCAAAGTCGCGCGGGAAAATCTTAACCGAGATGGGGTCTGCCTCATCCGCATAGCCCAGCGTGGTCAGATTGTTATCGTAGGTGAGCTTCGACGCCTTGGCATAGCTCATCATGAGCGAACTCAGGTCCTCGGCGTCCATGTTGAAGTGGATAGCATGAGCAAAGGCACTCGCATCCACGTGCATGGCACTCGCCAGGTTGGCAAAACTCGAAGACATCTGCGTCGCCATCTGGTCCATGAGCCCTGCCGCGCCCGCCTTGAGCTGGGACGATACCGTCGACGCTATTTGCTCGCTGATTGCCTTCATCACCTGATCCATAGCCTGCTGCAGATACGGAGCCAGTTGCTTTTGCACATAGTCGGTCATCGCCTGCCGCAGGCGCTCGGCCAGGGCATCGCCGCCGAGCGCTTTGAGCTGGGCCAGGATTTGCTGAGCTGCCGTATCGTTCTCAAGATACGTCGAGAACGCGGCGGCAAGCTTTGACGCGTCCTTAAGATCATCGGGTGTCAGCTCCTTAAACTGATCAGACCGCAAAAAGCCCTCAAACAGCTGGTTGGCTAGTGTTCCCACCTGCTTCATTTGCTCGGGCGCAAGTTCCAGACCGTCAAAGATACCCGAGAAATCGGGGGCCGGCGCTTTGGCCATGATGTCACTAAAGTCGATGTCCTTACCAACGCCCGAAAGGTCAATGTTCAGCCCGGACAAATCGATACCAGAAAGGTCGACACCGCCCGCCGCGCCCGAGAGCGCAGATGCATCGAACGAGAACGCGCTCTTCAGCGCCGCCTCGTCCACACTGAACATACTGCCCAGATCCACGCCTTGCTTGGCCTCACCTTGCAACTCGTCAAAGGTTTTGCCCGTAAAGACATCCGTCTCGGGGTGGGCAAGCTGCTCCTGCACGATCTGCGAATCGGCGGCGCGCTTCATAAGCTGGCATGTCAGCGCATGCGTATAGGCAATGCCCGGGGATAATGCGCTCGCGTTGGCCGTCTCGTTGGGTCGCACCACGCCCACAATGCGCACGTCAATGCCGTCGGCAACCTTGGCCGCCATAAAGTCGGCATCGCCAGACATGTCAGTCCACATGCCGGTCTCTTCATTTTTGCGATAGGCATCTGCCGGCGACAGCACCTTAAACGTCGTAGACAGCGCATCGTCGTAGGTAAAGTCGGTGCCGCTCTTGGGCGTCTCGACCCTGCCGTCAGCCGTCATGGCGCTGTTAACCAGGCCGTTGAGCTCATCGATATCCAGCGCGCCGATGCTGTAGAGCGTGTAGTCGCCCACTGTGCCGCGGCTCGAAAGCACCATCACAGCCTCGTTGGCGGACGTAGGCCAATGGCCGGCAACGACATCGTACTGGCTATCGAGCAGACTCTGGTCGTCAATCATTTCGTTAAAGACCGAGGTCCCCATGGACTCCATGCTCACCGTTGCCGCCGAGCTCGCGCCTCCGCTCATGGCCTCGGTCATAGCGTTGGGGACAAGCCGGACGGGCTTCTCGTCGCCCTCGTTCAAACGATAGACAACCGGCGTCACACCGTAACCATACTGGATAGCGTTGACCTCTTTGTCGATACCGTTGCCGCCGTCGTCAAGCCATGTCTTAAAGCTCGTCATATCGTTAGATTTAACGCTTGCGAACATATCCTTTACGGCCGTGACCACGGGAATCGTATCGGTTCCCTTAGCCTTGCCGCCGGTGGCGCCGTCAGACGAGCCCTCGCCCTTGGACGCCTCCTCATCCGCAGTCCCATTCCCGCCCATCATGGATGACAGGTCATAATCTTGTTTGGAAATCGTAAGCGGGTAGCTCGAGAGCGTGTCCTCCTCGACCTTTTTGATGTAGCCGTTTACGCCGTTGGACAGCGCCAGAATCGCTGCGATGCCAATAATGCCAATCGAACCCGCAAAGGCAGTCATGGCCGTACGGCCCTTCTTGGTCATGAGGTTTCGGGCAGAAAGCCCCAGCGCCGTCACAAAGCTCATCGAGGTTTTGCGCGTGGGCTTGGCCTCGCGACGCGCGGCCTCGGTAGCATCAAAGGGATCTGAATCGTCGGTGATCTTGCCGTCCGCCAGGGTGACGATGCGTGTGGCGTACCTGTATGCCAACTCGGGATTGTGCGTGACCATGATGACCAAACGATCGCGCGCAACATCCTTGAGCAAATCCATGACCTGTACGGATGTCGTTGAGTCCAAGGCGCCGGTCGGCTCGTCAGCCAGCACAATCTCGGGATCGTTGATTAAGGCGCGGGCGATGGCGACGCGCTGCATCTGCCCGCCCGAAAGCTGGCTCGGGCGCTTGTCAACGTGCTCGCCCAGGCCAACTGCCTCGAGCGCCTTGCGCGCACGCTGGCGGCGCTCGGCACGCCCCACGCCCGTGAGCGTAAGCGCCAGCTCCACGTTTTCCAAAATGGTCTGATGCGGAATGAGGTTATAGCTCTGGAACACAAAGCCGATGCGATTGTTACGATAGGCGTCCCAATCGCGGTCGCTGAAGTCCTTGGTCGAGATGCCATCGATCAGCAGGTCGCCGGAATCGAAATGGTCGAGTCCACCAATGACGTTGAGCATCGTAGTTTTACCCGAACCCGAGGGACCCAGGATGGCTACAAACTCGTTATCGCGAAAAGACAGGCTTACGCTGTCGAGTGCTACCTGCGTAAACGACTGCGTAACGTACCTTTTGCAAATATCTCTGAGATCCAGCATGGACGGCAACCTCTCTCGCGCGGGTGCGCTCGCCCGCTCCCCCGCCGTTCACGTTCGGCGCGTTTGTCCTACTCTATCCTCATTTTTGGCCGATACCAGTGAGGAATGTAACGAACCGCGCCAAAAAACGAACGGGACAGCACGCCGCATGGCGCACCATCCCGCATATAACATCCCCGATGCGACAAAGAGGCTGTCACTTTGTCACACCTTTGTCACATTCGGACTTACTGTTCGCTCTTCGCGAGTGCCTGATCGATCAGTTTGTTGAGCGCCTCGCGCTGCTCAGCGGAGTTGATGCCGCCCATGATCGGCTCTCCCACAATGTTACCGTTCTGGTCGATCACGTAGGTGGTCGGGAACGAGTACAGGTTGGAGGTGAACTTTCCGGCCTCGCTGTCCGACTTAAACCAGATGTTCTTATACGTCACGCCCTTCTTGGAAAGCACGTCCTTGGCATCGGCCACCGCGTCTTTGTTGCCATCGAGCGTAAAGGAATTAACGCCCACGACCTGGCCGCCCTTCTCGGCAAGCTCCTTGTTGAGCTTCTCCAGATCGCCCAGCTCTCCCACGCACGGCTTGCAGGTGGTAAACCAGAAGTTCATGACGGTGACCTTGTTCTTGGAGAACAGCTCGTCGCTGTTTACATCGTTGCCGTCCAAGTCCTTGCCCTTAAAGCTGGGGAACTTCGTCTCCCCGCTCTCGCCGTTGGTCATGCCCGCGGTCGAGGCATCAACACTCTCCCCCTCGCCGGGCGTGCTGCCACATCCGGGGAACTCCTTCTCCAGCGCCATGAGCTTGTCCTCGATCTCCTTGACCTGCTGCGCGCCGGCCTTAAGCGTCTTAAGCTCGTCAGCCGCAAACTGATCCTTGGCGCCCTCGATGGTATCGAGCAAGAAGTCACCGTAGTTCTTGCCGTCCTCAATCATGGGAGTGTCTTTGTTGGCCGCAAGGAACACCTTTTCCCATAGGGCGTTATCGCTCGCAAAGATCTCGTTTTCCTTTTGCAGCAGCTGCTGGTACAGCTCGGCCGCCTCCTCGGCACTCGACGGCTTTTGCGCTATGAGCTCGGCAATCTGCGCATCGCCGCTCGTAGCACCCTTCGCGTCGCCCTTGGGGGCAGAGCACGCCGCGAGAGTCAGCGCCAGCACGGGCAGCATCAACAGAGCCGCAATTTTTGACAGTTTCATAGTTCCTCCGTTTATATCGAAACTTATATAGGTACCTATTTGTTTTCGCAGGCTTGCGTGGACTGCGCGGGTTTGTCGCCCGTCACACCCAGCCCGTAGCGAAAGCTAATAGCATCGACGGGGCACGCGCCCACGCATTTGCCGCAACGAATGCACTCGGCATGGTCGGGCGTACGCGTAACGTCCACGTCCATCTGGCACACCTTGGCGCACTTGCCGCACGAGACGCATTTACAATGATCGACCCGAATTCCCAGCAACGACACCTTGTTCATGAGTGCATAAAATGCGCCGAGGGGGCAAATCCATTTACAGAAGGGGCGGTAGAACAGCACGCTCAGCACCGTAACCGCAATGAGGATCGCGAGCTTCCAGGTAAAGAGCTTTCCCAGCGCGGAGCGGATTCCCACGTTCATGATGGACAGCGGAATCGCGCCCTCGAGCACGCCCTGCGGACAGATGTACTTGCAAAAGAACGGGTCACCCATGCCCACATCGTTTACCACCAAGACGGGCAGCAGCACCACGGCAAACAGCAGCACGGCATACTTGATGTACGTGAGCGGCTTGAGCTTTTTCGTGGAGAGCTTTTTGCTGGGAATCTTATGCAGAAGCTCTTGCAGCCATCCAAACGGGCACAAAAAGCCGCATACAAAACGTCCCAGCAGCACGCCGATCAGAATGAGCGTTCCGGTGACGTAATACGAAAAGCTAAACTTAGACGATCCCACCACCGACTGAAACGACCCGATGGGGCACGCACCCGAGGCCGCCGGACACGAGTAGCAGTTGAGACCCGGCACGCAGACGGCTTTGCCCGCTCCCTGGTAGATGCCGCCCTTGGCAAAGTTGGGCAGGTGAATATTGGTCGCAAGCGTCGCCGCTGCCTGAATCAATCCGCGAAATCGCGCCAAAAGATGCGATACGGTATTTTTTCTTTTAACCAATTCCGATACACTCCAAGCACAGCCTGATTGCCTTGGCCAATACGGCGTCTGCCTCGCCGCGCATGATGCCAAAGCACACCATGGCAATCCCTGCGATCAGCAAAGCCACCTGCGCCACAGGTTTAATCGCTTTGAACAATCTGACCACTCCTTTCGTTTCGCGACCCATTGGACCATACCGACTATAAAATCCGTGTTAAGCGCGAATGACTATGCAAGGAGAACGTTATGCGCATCTTGGTCGTCGAGGACGAGCGGGCACTGTGCGATGCAATCGCACGTAGCCTGCGCAACTTGGCCTATAGCGTCGACTGCTGCTACGACGGACAGCAGGCGCTCGACCTGCTCGATATCGAGACCTTCGATCTTGTGGTGCTCGACCTTAATCTCCCCCATGTCGACGGCATGACCGTACTCAGGCAACTCAGAATTACCGATTGCGAGACCAAGGTGCTCGTGCTGTCGGCCCGCGGCGAGGTCGCCGACAAGGTAGCGGGGCTCGATGCAGGCGCCAACGACTACCTCACCAAGCCGTTCCATCTTGACGAGCTGGCGGCACGTATCCGCAGCCTCACGCTCAGGCGCTTTACGCAAAGCGATGTTGTCCTGACCTGCGGATCGCTGAGCTTTGACACCAAAGCGCGCGTCGCCTCTGTGGGCGACGAGCCTCTATCCCTCACGCGCAAGGAGACCGGCATCTTGGAATATCTGATGCTCAACCAGGGGCGACCGGTAAGCCAGGAGGAGCTCATCGACCACGTATGGGATAGCAGTGTCAACAGCTTTAGCAACGCGACCCGCGTGCATATCTCGTCGCTGCGCAAAAAGCTACGCGGCGCGTTGGGGCACGACCCCATCCGCAACCGAATCGGCGAGGGCTACGTTATGGAGGACGACGAATGAAGCGGCTGTCCCTGCAGTGGCGCATCACGTTGATGACAGCCCTGCTGGTATGCTCGACCTGCGTACTTATGAATTGCCTGGTTGGCTACTCCGGCATGCGCTACATGGACTCAATCGGTACTGAAATGTCGGAGCATAGCAAGGTGGAGGCGGCCTCGCCCAGCTCGTTCGACCCGACGAGCAAGGAGCTCGACGATGAGCTGACCATCGTCGTGAGCGACGCCCAAGAATCGTTTGGCGCGACGAGCTGGTACATAACCGCAGCGGTGACGCTGCTCGGTGGCGTCCTGGCCTACTTTGTGAGCGGGCATGCGTTGCAGCCGTTGCGCTCCTTTGCGGCACAAGTCGAGAGCGTGCGGCCCGATAACCTCGCCGACACAAAGATCAGCGAGGATGTGCCCTCTGAGCTTAGGCGTTGCAGCGCGTCGTTTAACGACATGATTGCCCGCCTTGAGGAGGGATTTTCCGCGCAAAGACAGTTTACGGGCAATGCAGCGCACGAGCTGCGCACGCCGCTTGCGCTCATGCAAGCTCAGGTTGAGCTGTTTTGCGCCGAGCACCCCGACGCCGATGCAGATACAGCGCGTCTGCTCGGGCTGCTGCAAGAGCAGACCGAGCGAATGACGCACGTGACAAAGACCCTGCTCGAGATGAGCGAGTTGCGCAGCGTCCCCTGCAACGATGCGATTGACCTGGCGCCGATGATCGAAGAAGTGCTCACCGACCTGGCGCCCCTTGCCGAGCAAAAGGGCATCGCGCTCGCAAGCGAGGGCGACGCGCAAACGACCGGCAGCGACACGCTGATCTATCGGCTGCTGTTCAACTTGGCCGAAAACGCCATTCGCTACAGCACGCCCAACTCGACCGTGCGAATCAGCGCCCGCGTCGAGGGCGACCGTATACTGCTACGGGTGCACGACCAGGGACAAGGCATTCCCGAGCAATACCAGACGAGCATCTTTCAGCCCTTCTTTCGCGTCGATAAATCGCGCAGCAGGGCATATGGCGGCGTGGGGCTGGGGCTTGCGCTGGTCTGGGAGATCGCCGCACTCCACGGCGGTTCCATCGAGGTCGAAGAGAGCTCAGAGAGGGGAACGACTATGCTCGTGACTCTTCCCACTCGCGCGCTCGGCTCATCAAAATAACGAACGGGACGGCACGCCGTGTGGCGCACCGTCCCGCACATATCATCGCCGATGTGACAAAGGGACTGTCCCTTCGTCACATCTGCTAGCTCTCGTCGCCCACCAGCTGAGTTAGCTTACTCCCACTCGACCGTGCCGACGGGCTTCGGTGTGAGGTCGTAGCAAACGCGGCAAATGCCGGGGACCTCGGCGGTCACGCGGGCGGTGATGCGCTTGAGCAGCGCCCAATCGAGCTCGGGCACCTCGGCGGTCATGACGTCGACGGTGTTGATGCAGCGGATGATGCAAGGCCAGTCGTAGGCGCGCTTGCCCTCGCGCACGCCGGTGGCGCGGAAGTCGGGCACCACGGCGAAGTACTGCCAGATGGTCAGGCCGGCCTTATCGATCTCCTCGCGCACGATGGCGTCGGCCTCGCGCAGCGCCTCGAGGCGATCGCGGGTAATGGCACCCAAGCAGCGGACGCCCAGGCCGGGGCCGGGGAACGGCTGGCGCTCAACCATGTTCTCGGGCAAACCGAGCTCGCGGCCCACGACGCGGACCTCGTCCTTGTACAGCAGCTTAACGGGCTCGCAGAGCTCAAACTGCAGGTCCTCGGGCAGGCCGCCAACGTTGTGGTGGGCCTTCACGCCGTCCTGGGACTCCAGAATGTCGGGGTAGATGGTGCCCTGGGCAAGGAAGCTGACCTCGTCGCCAACCTTGCGGGCCTCCTCCTCAAACACGCGGATGAACTCGGCGCCGATGATCTTACGCTTGGCCTCGGGCTCCTCAACGTCCACGAGCTTGCCCAAGAAACGATCGGTGGCGTCAACGTAGACCAGGTTGGCGTCCATCTGGTTCTTAAAGACGTCGATGACCTGCTCGCTCTCGCCCTTGCGCATGAGACCGTGGTTCACATGCACGCAAATGAGCTGCTTGCCAATGGCCTTGATCAGCAGGGCCGCGACAACAGAACTGTCGACGCCGCCGGAAAGGGCCAGCAGGACCTTCTTGTCGCCGATCTGCTCGCGGATTGCGGTGACCTGCTCGTCGATGAACGCCTGGGCAAGTTCGGGAGTGGTGATACGCACCATATCGTCGGGACGCTTGTTGGGATCCATGCAGGGCTCCTTTTCGATTCGATGGAACGCGCCGCGCATATGCAAACGCGCTGTCATATGTCCTCATTATATGCAGAGCGAGGTTCGTTTCCCATCGCTGCGACGGAGCTTTTTGCAGGGGCGGCAGTTTTTCCTTATGCCAAGGTCAGCTAGGCTTCGGTAGCCACCTTAAGAGCATCGCCAATAGACTCTTCCTTTATGCGTTCGGCATAATCGTAGGCGATACCCACAAATTCCAGTTCCGGGCAACAGGAGTAAAATGGCTGCTATTGTTGTCAGCTGTTGGGAGATGGAAGATGGACTGCGATGGCTACCCATGCGTTCCCATGCCGTTGATGTGCGCTGCCTTTGTGCCGGGGCAGATTGACGCTGCGGTTGCAGGCATTTCCGACCCCGATTCGCGCGCCATTGCCACGGCAGAAGCGCTGTACTTTCGCGGACAGGCCACCCTCGCTGCCAAGACGGCGCGCCCCTATCTTGACGTCACCGATCCCGCGCTGCGCTATTCCGCATGCTTTATCTGCGGATACGCCAGTCTGTCGCTCAACCGTATCGCCGACGCCCGCCGGTGCCTTGCGGGCATCCTCGATACGCCGGCCGACGAGGAATCGCCCGCCGTCCACGCCACGCATATCCTGTTCGCCTCGGCCGCGAGCGTCCTGCTGCACTTGCCTTCCCCGTATTCTGCCGAAGAGTTTTATCCACTTGCGGCGCACCTACCCGAAGGCCTGCGACTGTTCGCCAGCTACGTGATGGCGCACGCCTTGTATCTGCGCGGCGAATACGGCCGCAGCCTGGGCATGGCGGAAAACGCCCTAATTATGAAACAGGGAAGCTATCCCATCTCGGAACTGTTCCTGCACCTGGCAGCTTCCATGGCATGCATGAGCCTCAAGGACATCGACGCCGCAAAAGCGCATTTTGGAGCCGCTTGGGACATTGCGCGCCCCGACGGCCTTATCGAGCTCATCGGCGAGCACCACGGCCTTTTGCAGGGGCTTATCGAGGCGTGCCTAAAAACGCAATACCCTGACGACTTCGCGCACATCATCGAGATCACGTACCGCTTCAGCTACGGCTGGCGGCGCATCCACAACCCCGATTCGGGCGAGGACGTTGCTGACGATTTAACGACCACGGAATTCACCATGGCCATGCTCGCCTGTCGTGGGTGGACCAACGCCGAAATCGCACGCCATATGGGAGTATCGCCGGGCACCGTCAAAAACCGCCTATCCGGCGTATACGCAAAGCTTGGCATCGGCACACGCGCCGAGCTGGTCGCGCATATGTTGCGTTAGCGACCGGGCTGCCAAGCGCATCGAACGCGTTCCGGAACCCGGCGCTTCGCTCGATCAATTTGGACATTTTGACCCTTGAACGGCACTACCGTGACTGGATGCCTTCTTGCAAAATTGGATTATTTCCATCGATACCTGCTGGATGGGGGCCAAAGATGCTTGATCGCCGTTCGTTACTTGTTGCTGGAGCGTCCTCGCTAGCGAGCATTATGTTGCCTCGCGTGCCGGGAAGCGAAAATGCCTTCCTGCTGCCGTTCGCGCCCACCGCGGCCTATGCCGACGAAGAAGACCCCTTCAAGGTCTTGGTGCTCTCGCGCACCATGTTTGGTGTGGTCGTGGTCGACGTCGCCAACAAGAATACGCCCATCACGGGTGCCCAGGTCACGCTCACATCGCGCTATGCTGCAGGCAAGCAGCTCACCGCCACTACCGATGACGAGGGCACGGCCATCTTTGAGGTCGCGCCGCTTTCGGAAGGCTACGTGGACGAGGCAACGCTTCTCGACGCGTACGAATTTAACGGCGGCATCTCCATTAGCATGGCGGGATACCGTGATGTCGAGATTCCCCTTGCTCGCATTCTGGGCGGCACCGCCATAACCGCGCCCACACGTCCGTTTTCCGACGGCGAGCCGTACTTCCGCCAGCTCACGTTTGACGAATGGGACATCCAGTACGCCGACGCCACGTTCATGGCATTGCCGAAGAACGACACGACAAACGAGCAGCCCGATACGCACGCCTTTACCGTGCAGGCCCATCTGCCGCAGGGCGGGCAGGCAACGTTACATATCAATAAAGTGACGCCTGCCGCGGGCAGCTCACCCGAAACCGTCACGCAGATTGGCCAAGTCAAGGCCAGCGCATCGGGCACGGATAATCTGGCAACGTTCACACTCGAAGATAAGTTCCTCGATGCGGCATCGGGCCTTCTGGAAGAAGGGTGCAAGCTGCGCTTTGTCCTCGACTATCAGGGCAAAACCTACACGCTCTCCTCCCCCATGGCCGTTGTCACCGCGCCGGCCGCAAAGGCGGAATCGGGCTCGACCACCATCATTCCCACCACCATGGACCAAGGGGTCACTCCGTTTGATTTCCCCGCATCGTTTCCCGGCATCGGTGGTAATAAGTTCACGTGTTGGATGCCCACATTTCCGATCCTCTTCGATTTCTCGTTTGCCGGGTACGTGCTGTTTGGCGGAGGATACAAACCAGCCAGCTATATGAACGATTCGGGCAGCCCTGATCCGGAATACTGGAAGAAATCGCCGCGCGAGTCGGGCGCCAAGCAGGCAAACCGCTATCTCGACGAGATGGAGGGGAAGTGGAATCAGTACAAGAGCATGAGCGCCGGTTCGGGCACCGATCCAAGGAACACCAAGCTCCTTCGCCACCATTGCACGCTGCTGTTCACGATGGATATCGCCACGCAGCTGTACGGCTCGCTCGCCTACGATTGGGTGGGCAAAACCTGGGGCAACAACAACGACCCCGCATACGGCAATATTAAGGCCCTCTTCCAGGTAAGAACCGACCTCAATTGGACCGAGCAGTTTACCCTGGGACCGGTGCCGTTTTTCCTAAACGTCAACCCCTGGGTGCTAGCAAAACTGGCGCTCGCCGTGGGCGCCCACACGCACGGTAGCGGCGCGGCGTTTTTTAAAAACATTTCGCTCGATTGGTCAAACACGTCGGGCTCGTTCACCATCCAGATCGGGCTTGCCGTTACCTTTGGAGCCGGCGTTGCGGGCGTCGCCTCGTCTGCCGTGCGCGGCGCCGCATCCCTCACGCTGTTCATTGGGTACGAGAAGGCAGATGGACACCCGCTTCCGCGACTGCGCGTAGGTGCAGACGTCGATGTCGATGTGATACTCCAGTTCGTTATGTTCAAGTGGACCACCAAGGCTTGGTCGGGATCGTGGCCCACACTCGCCGATTCGTGGAATATGTCGGTGAACAACGGCGACCAGTATGTACTCCAGCGCTCTGAGCTGGCCTTGGGTGGAGATACGCCTTATACGCTGAACGCCTGCTTCGGCTCGGGCGGCAACGCCGAGGCAGGTGGTGTGCCGCAGTTTATCGCGTCGGCCACCATCGTCACCAACGCCGAGCTGCTCGCACGCGCCGAGGTTAAGGCCACTGCCGTAAACGCCGCGCCTGTCGTGCGCGATTGGGATCAAGCGGTCACGCGCATTGAGCTCGAGGCGGATGCAGAAAGCGACGACACGGGACAGATCGAGCATTTCGTCCATGCACTGATAGAGAACGACGAAAACGCCGCGCCAATGTATAAGTACACCTATATCGGGCAGGCGACGAACGCCGTTGCGGACCCCAACGCCAATTCTGCCGGCATGTCGGAGGACGAGCGTGGCGGCATAAAACCCTCGAGCGACAACGTGCTGTTTTCCGGCGTGCTCAGCGAAGCCCACATGAAGCTGGCAATGATTGCCGGCATAGAATGCCTGTTCCGTATCGCCTCGGTGTGCTACGGCGACAATGGCCGCTCGCGCCTGGTGGTGCACACAAGGGCAAACGGCACGTGGTCCGCCCCCACGCCCGTGGACTTCCCCCTTGGGTTTGGCGAGGGCGACGTGGAGCGCGACGGCATATACGATTACGACTTCGACGTGGTGGAATATACGGACGGGAGGGGAAACCAGGACGCCTACGTGCTGCTGGTCTCGGGCGAGCGCCCCGACGGCGACAACACCCTTTTCGATACGGCAAGCACAGCCGGCATACTGTCCGTCGTGCGCCTGCGCATAAGTAATGACGAGACCCGCGTGGTGTCGCATACGTCATGGCGCAGCATCTCGCGCGGCCGCCTGCAAGAGGATGGCTACCATTGCCTGCAGTGCCCACGTATCACGGTGGGCAAGACGCTGGTCGACGGGCGCCTGTCGGGTGCCTACCTCCACCGCCGCGGAACCACCGCAGAAAAGGCGCTCGGCAGCGAGGCTGAGGTTGCGCTGGAGTGCTTTACCCTGTGGTCGGACGTTTCGGGCGACAGCCTGACGTTCCGCCAAGTTCTCCGCTTTCCGCAAGCACCGTCGAGTATCGAGCTGGGCGAGCCCGAGAATATCAACGGCAAAATGGTGGTGCCCGTTACGTACGAGACCGCAAACGGTTGCGGCTGCGCATCGTACGCCGTGATCGGCCAGTCTATCGCGGGCTGGGGCGTTATGCCGCCGGACGCCGCGGTGCCCCATGCGGTGCCATGGCCGCAGCACACGGGCTTTTTGGCCACCGTCAACGAACAACTGCAGCATATTACTTGGACGCGAGGCGCATCGGCATTTGCAACGCAGCCCGTGGGTGCCGCAGGCTGTGGCCCGGCATCGTTTAGCGTAAGCAGCAACGGCAGGTGCGTGCTCTATGTAGAGAACACCGATGGCAAGGTGGGACAAACCTACGACGAAGAAGGCAACCCGGTAGCAGTGATGGGCAAGCACTTCCGCATCTTCGCCAGCACCTTGGCAGGCGATCTGTTCACGGAGCCGTTCGTGATGTGCGAGCTGGACCATCCCGTCGATCAGATAACGACATTTTTGACGTCGGGAGGCATGCTCTCCGCGCTCGCCACGCACATTGTGAGTGCCGAGCAGAGCAAGGCGGAGCTGCACGGCATCGAAGTGCCCTTGGTGGCGTGTGCCACTCCGACGGGCGCGGTCGCTACCTCGGGCGCGGTGGTGCCCGGAGCAGCAGGCGAGTCCTTCATGGTCACGGTGCGAAACGACGGCAACACTTTGCTGACCGCCGGCACGATCGATCTGTACCGAGAGGGCTCCAGCCAGCCGTTCTCCAGCGCATCCATCGGATTCGGAGCGAACGCACGCATGGCTTCGATCCACGATCCAGAGCTTGCCGAAGACGCTTCGGCCAACGACATGGCACGCGTGAAGTACGCGCTCGAGACGCTGGGCGCATGTTTTGCAACGCACCCGCTGGTAGCCGACAACGGCAACGCCGTGCTGGCACCGGGTTGCACGGCACAGTTCCGCATGAGCTTCGCTATCCCCGAGAGTTGGAGCGACGAAGTGGGCAAACGCGTAACGCTGTATGCGAAGGCGCGTGACCTGGTGGCGCTCGATCCCGTAACGCTCAAGGAAATCCGACCGGGCGCAAACTCGGCGCTGGGTGCCGTACTGCACGAGCTTCATGTGCCCGACGCGGCATGCGAACGCTCAGAAATTCAGGTCGGCGTATGCGACAGCGCGGATACGACGGGGCTTCACGATGCACCGATGACGATTGATGGCGATGGCGGCTCGAGTGGAGGTGGCTCCGGCGGAAGCAGCTCCGGTGGCGGCAGTGGCTCCGGCAGTGGCAAGGACCACGACAATAACAAGCGCTCCGGAAAAGCGGGCGCACTTGCGGGCACGGGCGATGTCAACGCTCCCCTTACGGCAGCCGCTGCAGCACTCGCCGCGGCAGGCGCCGGCCTCGTCGCCTACAGCGCCCGCCGCACGGCGCTCGAAACCGACACCGCCAATGAGGTCAATTCGGATAGGCCTCGCTAGCTCCTAGTTACCTTTGTGAGAGACGCCGACTCGGCTCATCGAACATCAAAATGGGCTGGTTCTGAATACCCAGAGCCAGCCCATTGCGCATTAAATGTCGTCTGAGGAGTCGAGTTCTGCCTCGAGCTTGGCACGGCGTCTTTTCGCCGTGAAAAACGTTGCGCACAGGACAGCAAACGTGGCCGCGAAAATCGTCGCACCGCAGAACACGCCCGTGACCAGGTTCGCCAACCAAAAGACGCTTTCGAGCGGTACGATCTGCGCCTCAGCGATACAGCGCATTGCGGCAATAACAAGCGCGAACGCGGCGCCGCTAAGACCGCTGACAAGCAGGAAATATCCAACAGGAAGATGCTCGGTTTGCCCAAAACGATTGGTATCGACATAGCCCTTCCGCGTTTGCAGTCCTGCGCAAATCAACATCACGAGAACGAGCCACAAATACATGGCTGCCTCGAACGGCGTTGCAAAGCCATGCGGCATTTCACTAGCGTCGCTGTGAACCCACGTAACCTGTCGAGCTATAAACTGGTAGAAAAAGATCATCAACATGCCAAACGAAAGCAGCACGAAGCCAATCTTGTAGATCTTCGCGTTCTCAGCCTCCAGGCGTTCATCCTTTGGGCCGGCATATTCGCGCCACTTTTGCACGATTTTCAGATCTTCATATTTCATAGTGAACTCCTAAAGAGCATTAGGGTCGGCGTCGGTTTCGTCTTCCCAAAACAAGTCGTTCAACGTAACGCGCAGCGCCTTACAGATTGCCACGCACAAATTGAGCGTGGGGTTGTAGCCGCCCGCCTCGATAAGGCCGATGGTTTGGCGCGTAACGCCCACGGCTTGGGCTAAGTCAGCTTGCGAAAGGCCAGCCGCCGCGCGTGCCGCCTTCATGCGTAGGTTCTTTTTGCCCGGCATGGAGTTCCTTTCGTAGTAATGGACAGATATCCGTTGCAACATGACAGAAATATATTGCATCCTTCACAAGATGTCAACTATATCTGTCATTATGGAAACCATGTCCGCCATCGCCATGTGGACATAACAATTTCGATTCGCTATTCAATCTTACTCGGACAAAACCGAGTCGGAAGGACCCGAGTAAGTGGAACTTATCAGCATGGCCAACGCGCACGCCAATAACCGGATTTGCCGGAACCATGCGTGCCCCATCGTTTAATAGCTCCGTTATTGTTCGATGATCTTCTTGACGACCGCGGGAACGCCTGCCGCCACCACGTTGTCCGGAAGGTCTTCCGTCACGACGCTGCCCGCGGCAATTACGCAACCGCTGCCGATGGTAACCCCCTGCAACACGGATACGTTCGCGCCAAACCAGCAGTTATCGCCTACAACAATAGGCAGAGCCTTCTCGAGACCCAAGTTGCGGTCCTTTGACTTTAGGGGGTGCGAAGCGGTGTAGAAGCCGCAAAACGGCCCGATAAACACGTTGCCACCAAAGGTGATAGAGCCGCCGTCCATAAAGTAGCAGCCATGGTTTACAAAGCAGCCCTCACCAAAGCTCGTCTTGCTCCCGTAGTCAAAGTAGGCAGGCGAAAGGACCGTCAGCCCTTGCGGAAGATCGGTATCGAGCAAGGATTTCAAAGCGTCAAGCTGCGCGTCGCTTCCGGGTTTTGCCATATTAAAGTCATAGCAGAGCGCCTCCGCCTTTGCGCGTTGCGCCAGGAGCTCCTCGTCAAAGTTGGCATCATGCCACTCCCCGCGCTCCATCTTCTCTTTCTCAGTCATTGCGCCCCCTCAAACAACATGCAGTCTTGATGCGGCAATTCTACCAGCCGATAAGCCACGGTTTTAACACGAGCACCACGCCGCGCAGGGAATGACCGCAGAAGCTAAAGGTCACCGACTCCGAACGCGCGTTCGATGGAATTCGTGTTAGTTGGAATCGTCCGAGGCCTGGGCTATGCTACCTTGACTATCTATATGACTACAACGCAGCAAAGGAGCATCGAGAGAGCGAGCATGGCAAAAAACACCGCAAACTATGGTAACGACAGTATTCGTCAGCTCAAGGACGAGGAGCGCGTACGCCTGCGCCCCGCCGTTATCTTTGGCTCGGACGGACTCGACGGCTGCGCGCATGCCGCCTTCGAGATCCTGTCCAACGCCGTTGACGAGGCGCGCCAGGGCTACGGCAAGCTCATCACCCTTACCGCCTTTCGCGATGGTTCCATTCAGGTAGAGGACAACGGCCGCGGCTGCCCGCTCGACTGGAACCCCTCCGAGAAGCGCTTTAACTGGGAGCTCGTCTTTTGCGAGCTCTACGCAGGTGGCAAATACAACAACAACCAGGGCGGCGACTACGACTTCTCGCTCGGTACCAACGGCCTGGGCTCGTGCGCGACCCAGTACGCATCCGAGTACATGGACGTCACGGTTTGGCGCGACGGCAACAAGTACTCCCTGCACTTTAAGAAAGGCAAGGTCGTTGGCGCCAAAAAGAAAGCGCTTGAGATCGAGCCCAGCGACGAGGACCGCACCGGCACCACCATCAAGTGGCGCCCCGATCTTGAGGTCTTTACCTCGATCAGCATTCCCCACGACTGGTATCGCGAGACCATGCGCCGCCAGGCCGTGGTCAACGCCAACGTGACCTTCCGCCTGCGCATTGAGGGCGACGATGGCGAGTTTTCCGAAGAGGATTTTTGCTATCCCAAGGGCATCGAGGACTACGTGCTCGAGAAGGTCGGTGCCGACTACCTCACCGAGCCCTTCTTTATCGAGGCCGACCGCCGCGGTCGCGACCGCGAGGACCTGCCCGACTACAACGTCAAGATTACCGCGTGCATGTGCTTCTCGCGCACCTTCATGATGCAGGAGTACTACCACAACTCATCATGGCTCGAGAACGGCGGTTCGCCCGAAAAGGCCGCCCGTAGTGCTCTGACCAGCGCCATCGATGCCTACATCAAGCAACAGGGCAAGTACAACAAAAACGAGAGCGGCATTAAGTGGCAGGACGTCCAGGACTGTCTGGTGCTGGTGACCAACTGCTTCTCCACCCAGACGTCCTACGAAAACCAGACTAAGAAGGCCATCAATAACCGCTTTATCCAGCAGGCGATGACGGCATTCTTTAAGGAGCGCCTCTCGACCTATCTGATCGAGAACAAAGACGCCGCCAACAAGATCATGGAGCAGGTGCTCATCAACAAGCGCTCGCGCGAGAACGCCGAGAAGACGCGCCAGAGCATCAAGACCAATCTGCAACAGAAGACCGACATGGCCAACCGCGTGCAAAAGTTCATCGATTGCCGCTCCAAGGACAAGAGCCGCCGCGAGATCTACATCGTAGAGGGCGACTCGGCAGCAGGCGCCATTCGCACGTCGCGCGATGCCGAGTTCCAGGGTGTCATGCCCGTCCGCGGCAAGATCCTCAACTGCCTAAAGGAAGATTATCCGCGCATCTTTAAGTCCGACATCATCATGGACCTCATGCGCGTGCTGGGCTGCGGCGTAGAGATCAAGGACAAGCGCATCAAGAACCTCGGTGCCTTCGACCTGGACAACCTCAACTGGAACAAGGTCATCATCTGTACGGACGCCGACGTCGACGGTTATCACATCCGCACGCTTGTGCTCACCATGCTCTATCGCCTGGTGCCCACGCTTATCGACGAGGGCTACGTCTATATCGCCGAGTCGCCGCTCTACGAGATTAACTGCAAAGAGAAGACCTACTTTGCCTACACCGAGCTCGAGAAGAACGGGATCCTCAAGGAGATTGGCGACCAGAAGTGCTCCATCAACCGCTCCAAGGGTCTTGGTGAGAACGATCCGGACATGATGTGGCTCACCACCATGAACCCCGAGACGCGCCGCCTGATCAAGGTAGAACCCGAGGACGTCACCAAGATGGAGACCATGTTCAACCTGTTGCTGGGCAACGACGAGACGGGCCGCAAGCGTCACATCTCCGAGCACGGCAAGGAATACCTGGACCAGCTGGACCTGCAGTAGCAGCAAATCGATAACGACGGCCCATAAGAAGTTCAAGAGGAAATCGTGGCAAAGAAGAAGACGAAGAACCAGCCCAAGAAAAAGCAGGTCAACGCCGAGAACGTCATCGGCCTGCACTCCGAGGTCACCGATCAGCCGATCACGCAGACGCTCGAGGTCAACTACATGCCCTACGCTATGAGCGTCAACGTCTCGCGTGCGTTCCCCGAGATTGACGGCTTTAAGCCCTCGCACCGCAAGCTGCTCTACACCATGTACAAGATGGGTCTGCTCAAGGGCGAGCGCCAGAAGAGCGCCAACATCGTGGGCCAGACCATGAAGCTCAACCCGCACGGCGACGCCGCGATCTACGAGACGATGGTGCGCCTGGCCACCGGCAACGAGGCGTTGCTCGCCCCCTTCGTGGAGTCGAAGGGCAACTTTGGCAAGTACTATTCGGGCGACCTGAGCTACGCCGCCTCGCGCTATACCGAGGCAAAGCTCTCCCCCATTAGCGCCGAGATCTTCAAGGACATCGACAAGGACCCGGTCGACTTCGTCGACAGCTACGACGGCGCCATGAAGGAGCCGCGCCTGCTGCCCACCACGTTCCCCAACATCCTTGTCTCGGCCAATAAGGGCATCGGCGTCGCCATGGCGTCCGACATCTGCGGTTTCAACCTCAACGAGGTCTGCACCGCCACGATGCACTACCTGCAGGATCCCGACTGCGACCTGCTCGAGTACATGCCCATGCCCGACTTCTCGACCGGCGGCGAAATTATCTACCGCCGCGAGGAGATGGAAAAGATAATCGAGACCGGCCTTGGCAGCTTCCAGATCCGCTCCCGCTGGCGCTGGATTCCCGAAGAGCGCATCATCGAGGTCTACGAGATCCCCTACACCACCAAAACCGATGTCATCATCGAGCGCATCGTCAAGCTCTCCAAGGAGGGCAAGGTCAAAGAGATCGCCGACATCCGTGACGAGACCGACCTTTCGGGCCTGCGTATCGCCATCGATCTTAAGCGCGGCGTCGACCCCGACAAGCTCATGGCCAAGCTCTATCGCTCGACCACGCTGCAGGATTCGTTCTCGTGCAACTTCAATGTGCTGGCCGATGGTTACCCTCGCGTTATGGGTGTGCGCCAGATCCTGCACGAGTGGGTCAAGTGGCGTATTGAGTCCACGCGTCGCCGCATTAACTTTGACCTGGGCAAAAAGTCCGAGCGTCTGCACCTGCTGCACGGCCTCGAGGCAATTCTGCTCGACATCGACAAGGCGATCGCCATCATCCGCGGCACCAAGCTCGAGGCCGAGGTCGTGCCCAACCTTATGAAGGGTTTCGACATCGACGAGACCCAGGCCGAGTTTGTTGCCGAGCTCAAGCTCCGCAACATCAACGAGGAGTACATCCTCAACCGCACCAAGGACATTGCCAAGCTTGAGGGCGAGATTGCCGAGCTTGAGGAGATCCTCTCCAGCGAGGAGAACATCAAGAAAGTCATCAGCGACGAGCTGGCAGCGGTCAACAAGAAGTACGTGATGCCGCGCCGCACGGGCAGGATCGAGCCCCATGAGGTTATCGAGGTGAGCCTGGAGCCCGAGGTCGAGGAGTACCCGGTCACCATCATGCTCTCGCGCGATGGCTATCTTAAGAAGATGACGGACCGCGTGCTCAAGAAGGCGACCACGCTCAAGTACAAGGACGGCGACAAACCCTTTATCGAGTTCCCGTCCTCCAACACCCACGAGCTGCTGGTCTTTACCAATAAGAGCCAGGTGTACAAGTGCAAGGTTGCGGCGTTTGAGGACACCAAGTCGGCCCAGCTGGGCTCGTACCTGCCGACCGATCTTGAGATGGAACCCGACGAGAGCGTCATCTGGGTCATCGACCCCGAGGATTACAAGGCCGATGTGCTGTTCGTCTTTGAGAACGGCCGCGTGGTGCGCGTCGCACTTTCCGGATACGTCACCAAGACCAACCGCAAGCGCCTCAAGAACGCCATCTACGGCGGCAGCAAGCTGCTGTATGCGCAGGTGCTCAAGGAAGACCGCGACCTCGCGCTGGTCTCGAGCGACTACCGCCTGATGAACTTCAACACGTCGCTGCTCAAGACCAAGACGACCACCAACACGCAGGGCGTCCAGGCTTTCACGGCCAAGAAAGGCCGCTCGGTCACCACCGTCGGCACGACCGAGGAGATTCTTGGCGCCGGTGTCTCGGCCGAGAAGTTCACCGCACAGAGCCTCCCCTCTGCCGGTGCGCTCATGAAGGAAAACGACATGCCGAGCTTGTTTGACTAAAACAACGGCGACCAAACCGTCATGGTTTAACTAAGCAGCGGGGCCCGGAGCGCAGCAACATCGCACTCCGGGCCCCATGCATTACAGCAGCATCATCCCTATAGACAAAATGCCGCATAAAGTGGAACAGACATCAGCCCATCATTCATTCCGAAGGGCTTAGTCGATAGCCTGATTCGGCGCACGCCCGGATGGGTCTTTTTAAGTGAGGACAGGCTTCGAGATCTTGTGTTCTCTCCCGCCTTGACTTCAATCGCAGACAAGCATCCCTGCTTCTCTACTACAAAGTCGATTTCCGCACGATTATCTCGCGCCCAATAATACAGCGGATAGCCCATGGCTGAAAGCTGTTGGGCGACGTAGTTTTCGGTAAGTGCACCCATGAATGTGCCGCCGATGCCGGCAAGAATATCGGCGCGTTGAGCACCGGCCTTGGAGACGAGCAGCCCTGTATCCGCCTGATAGATTTTAAAAGCAGAAGGGTTAACGAAGGCCTCTAAAGGGCTTTCGATCTGCCCGACTAGGCTGCAGCGCGCCACCGTACCCGACAATACAAGCCAGTCGAGAGCATCTCCAAAGAGAGACGCATTGCCCCCCGCTCGCACTACCTTGTATTGAAATTTACGATTCTCTTTGGCAAGCTGCTGTGGAATGGAATCGAAGCACGCACGCGTCTTTGCGCTCAAGCGCTCATCAGCATATTTATTAGTGTCGGCGGAGTATCCGTCGAGAATAATCCGATGCTTTTCGGCCACATCAATGATTGACTGATCATCGATGTACGTTTGGACCGCCTCGGGCATTCCGCCAACAACAAGATACTGCCGATAGAGCCCAAGCGCCTTTTCATGAAGGCTTGGCGCAAGAGGACCCATAAACTCGAATGATGAGCGTATCTCGTCGACCAGCTGATCGTGCCCCATCGCCCAGAGAAACTCCTCGAAATCGAGTGGAGCCATCTCAATCAAGTCGGTCTTTCCGACGGGGAACGAATACGACTGATGGTTAATGGCAACCCCAAGAAGCGACCCAGCAGCCGCAACGTAATACTCGGGAGCATCTTCGCAAAAGTATTTAAGGGAAGTGAGCGCTTCCTCGCATACCTGGATCTCATCAATGAACAGTAAGGTTTTGCCAGGCACGATACGCTGTCCCGTACGAGCCTCGATCGCGCGTACAATCGAATGAGGGTCAAGACCGCCCGAAAAATCCGCTCGCGCCGACCGGTCGTTCTCAAGATTAACGTAGACAACCGATTCGAAAAGATCCTGGGCGTACGTTCTGAGCAAATAGGTCTTGCCACACTGGCGCACGCCTTTGACCAGCAAAGGTTTTCTATCGGCTCTGTCTCGCCATTCCCTAAGGAGCTCGTCTGCCTTGCGACGCATGCGCAACCTTCCCTCATGAACTTCTGTTTGACAATATTTTAACGCGGATTAATTTGTTTTCAGTTATTTTTCTGCGTTTAAAAATTGTTCTATACAGCACTTGAGGGAATGCGCCCCTATTCATATACTCGCGCTACATTCGATTGCACGAGACGCCAGCGAAGGGGCCCAATGCAGAACGATAAAAACGTCATTGCACAGCTCACCCCGGAGCAGAACACGCTCTTCAACGCCATGTTCGGTATGCAGAGCTAGCCAAAATGGATGCAAGCGGTGGCTGACGGAATTGTCCGCGGGAGCATCAACGCATGGCAATCAGCACTCCTCTTGGTAAGGGCAGCAAGCATTTCCACCAACACCGATTGCCATGCGATCTTCTTGTTCATAGCTGCGCCGCCTGCCTGAAATGACCCGCAGTCAAGATGAACTGCAGGAATCATGGCGAGTCGTAACCGCTTGCAAGCCTCCTTCGGAATAGGCGCTGAGCAGCTCCTGAGCGTGGGCAAACTCGGGCCCTCGCCTCCAACCGAGCAGGCGGTTGACCGCGAGATTTCCCTGGACGTTGTGGACGAAGAGCAGATAGGCCTCCTCGCGCGAAAGCCCAGTCTCCTCCATGATCGAGGGAACCATCTGCTCGGCGCCGCGCTCGACGACGCGCTGTGCCACCCGGGCGTACGCGTCGTCATCCGAGTAGAGCAGATAATAGTCATCGTTTGCCGGCGGACGCTGGCAGAGGGCACCCGCCTCCGTTCCCTCGAGCGGCGGCACCGCCGCCAAGGCCTCGTCGATAAGCGCGTCGAGCAGGGCGAACTTGTCCTCGTAGTGCAGATAGAACGTGCCACGGTTGATATCGGCGCGGCGGCAGATATCCGCTACCGTCATCTTCGCGAAGCCGACCTCGGCCAGCAGCGCGAAGAACGCCTCCCGTATGACCGAGAGTGTATAGCGTCGGCGACGATCGATCTTCCCCGCTTCCATTACCCCTCCAATTGCAACGCTCGACAATGCCCGGCAAACGCTCGTTTATCGACAGCAGGCCGAAGCTGTTCATTGCTCTTAAGCAAATCGACATGGATACTTTTTATAGACACCTGTTTATAATAGCTGAAAGAAGGTATCCAGTGACCCTGTACGAGCAGCTCGTTATCGAGCTCACCAACCGATCGTTTTCCCTTCATGCCGCCTACCGCAGCGGCAGCACGCCCTATGAGCTGAGTGACCGCGAGCCCGAGCCCTACGACCAGCAAATCGAGGACTTCGCCCGTATGATCGAAGAAGCCGATTGCGTGCTGGTGGGCGGGGCCTCCGGGCTCTCCGCGGCGGGCGGCGGCGACTTCTACTACGAGGACAACGCGACCTATCGCAAGCATTTCGGCAAATTCGCCGAGCGCTACGGTTTCAAGGGCGCTTTCGAGGGGTCGTTCTACCGCTGGCCCACCGCCGAGGCGCGCTGGGGATACCTCGCCACCTTCCTCGACACCACGCTCAACGCCCCGCTGCGCAAGCCCTACAGGGACCTCGACGCCATTCTCGCCGAGAAGGATTTCTTCGTGCTCACCACCAACCAGGACACGCAGTTTGTGAAGCTCTATCCCTGGGAGAAAGTGGCAGAGATCCAAGGCGACCACCGCTTCTTTCAGTGCTCCCGCTGTTGCACCGACGCGGTGTGGGATGCGGTCGAGCCGGTCTCCAACATGGTAGAGGCCATGGGAGACGGCCTTGAGGTTCCGACAGAGCTCGTGCCGCGCTGCCCGCACTGCGGGGCAGAGGCGTTCCCCTGGGTTCGCGGCTACGGCAACTTCCTGCAGGGCGAACTCTACGAGGAGCAGTACCGCAAGGTGTCCGAATGGCTCGACGCGCACGCACGGCAGAGGATCCTCTTCCTCGAGCTGGGTGTGGGCCGCATGACGCCCGCGTTTATCCAGGAGCCGTTCTGGGCCCTCACGGCGCAGTTACCGCAGGCCAGCTACATCGCCGTAAACAACAAGACGCAGTTTCTCCCCCGCGCGATCGAGGATCGGGGGCTCGCCGTTCGCGCCGACATCGCCGACGTGCTTGCCGACGTGCTTGCCGACGTGCGCAAGACGCTGGGGAGGTAGCGCATGGAGACGGCGAAAGCAGTTCGCATAGGCAGGGCGCTAGCCGAAGCGGATCTTGTCATCATCGGCGCTAGCAACGGACTCGACATGGCGGAGGGGCTCAACCTTTTCTGCGCCGATGCTCATTTCCAAGAGGCGTACGGGGACCTCGCCCAGGCAGACGGCATCGGCTGCATACTGCAGGGGCTCGCTTCCCCGGATGCCAGCGTGCGACGCCGATGGGCCGAGCGGTTCCATCAAAAGGAGTATCTCGAATATGAGCCCGGCTCGCTCATGAACGGGCTGCGGCGTCTTACGGAGCACGCCGACACCTTCGTGGTCACATGCAACATCGACGGGCACTTCGCGCGCGCCGGGTTCGACGAGAACCGCGTGCTCGAGACGGAGGGGGGCATACGCACGTCGATCGACGAGCGGCGTCTCGCCCATCCAGACGCCCTCGCCACGGCCCAGCTCGAGGAGCTCGAGCGCCTTGTGCAAGCCCATCGCAACGGCAGGGTCGCCATCCTCGAACTTGGCGTGGGACTGCGCAACGGCATCATAAAGCACATGCTCGCCCAGATCGCGAACGTCTGCGAGCACGCCACCTACATCGTGTTCAACTACAGCCAGGCCATGGCGCCCGACGCCTCGTGCGAGACGATTCTCGTTGACGGCGATATGACCCCGGCTTTCGAGGAGATTGCCCAATGCCGTCTCTAGAGAGGGAAGCGTATAGGCTTCGAAGCCTTATCGACGATGCCGACGCCATCATCGTCGGCATCGGCTCGGGCATGTCAAGCGCCGCCGGGTTCAACCATTACAACCGCGCAGGCATGGCGCGCGCCGGAATGACGGACTGGCAGCAAGCCTTTGGCTTCAAGAGCCTTTTCGACGGCTTCTACCACCTCTACCCCAGCCTCGAGCAGCAG